>JAHZJR010000051.1 GCA_022600805.1 Pseudomonadota bacterium | reverse complement strand
GTAAGACCTTATTTTTGGAAAGAGCGACTAGACTGGTTAAATCGGTTAATTATGAAGCCTATCGACAGCAATTAATGGAAGGATTGGCCCAAGTGGTGGATCAAAATATTGACCAAGTGCGCTCGATTGCTGAGCAACAAGCCCCTCAAGCGCAAGATGTGAGACCTGTTTATACAGATATGGATGTTGATTACGACCATCCAGATGAGATTGAGATATCCAGTTTTTCAGAGAATAATGAACATTCTCAACCTGTGCGCCAGTCCGCCGTCAAGCCGGTTAACATGAAGGCGCTTATGTCTAAAATGATTACTTTATTGCTTAACTATCCAACGTTAGCAGATTCAACTATTGAAGTCAGGGTTCGCACCATTGAGAACTCGCAAGTGCTTTTGGAGTTGGTAAGATCAGCACAAATGGATGAAGATATTTCACAATCTGAGCTCATCAAACCATTTCAAGATAAGCAAGGGGTGTTTAATCGACTTCAGCAATTATGCACATTAGAGCCTCGTCTAAGCGAGTTGCAGGCTCGAGATGAGTTTTTGGCTATTCTCACTGCGATAGAAAATCAGCAAAAATCAGAGCAGATTAAATCCTCCATTCATCATGCACACACTTTAGAAGATCAGCAAAAAATTATGCAAGGTATTTTGAAACGCAAACGTAAGGCTTGATTATTTCAAACTTATCCTAATTGATTTGTCATTGGTGAGAACGTGCCTCATTGTTTCGTTGAAGACAATAGCGGCTGAATTGGATCCTTGGCAATTTCTTTTAAGTTTCACTTTGCCTTTTGAAAAGCATTTTTTGGGATGATCTAGTCTAACAAGCATAATGTATTTTGGGGTTTTTACAGGCACAAAACCTGCAAAGAAAGTGCGCTGAGCGCCATTTTTGTCATAAGCGCCATTGATACTCATCTCCGCTGTGCCAGTTTTTCCAGCAATGTTATACCCTTTGATGTTTGACCAATATCCAGAGCCATCATTGGATGCGACACTGTCAAGTAGTTCTGCTATTTTATCAGTCGATTCTGGCTTAAAAATTTGCACCTTTTCTTCATCATAAACCATGTTTTTAACCAGCTTTAAGTTTGGCATTGCACCCTGATTGGCAAAGACTAGATAAGCTCTAGCTAGTTGTGCCAGGTTAGTATTCATAGGGCCGTATCCAAAGGAAAGTGCGCGTTTATCCATCATTCCCCATGAAGAATAATGCCTAAGTGAGCCTGAGTTTTCAATACTTGGAATTAGCCCTAGTGGATGACTAAACCCGAGTTTGTACCAGGTGTTATACATGTCTTCCTTTTTCAGGCGTTCAGAGACGTTAACAGTGCCTAAATTATGTGACTTTTGTAGAATTTTCTTCACAGTAATGGCGTCGCCATATTTTCTAACTTCTTGATTGGTTTTAAGATGGCCAATGGATTTACTGACATCAATCAGTTCATCATCTTCAGCACTAATTTTGCCTTGATCAAGTGCCAATAGCATGGTGAATGGCTTCATTGTTGAGCCTGGTTCTACTTTATCAGACAAGACGCGATTACGGTAATGGCTTGGATTGTATAAACTTTTATCATTAGGGTCGTCAGCAGGGTAATTGACCATTGCTAAAATTTCCCCATTAGCTGAAAGAATAATAGCAGATCCTGAGTTTGCCTCATGCTTTAGAACGGATTTTTTAATGGCCGCGTATGCATGGTACTGAATGTCAGTGTCAATAGTTAGCTCAATATCCTGACCATGTGACAAATGGGTTTTTAATTGTGGATTAAAATACGCTTTCTTGCCTGTATTGGAAAAATTTAAATGACTTTTTCCATCTACACCAGCCAACACTGATTCAAACTCTGCTTCAATGCCAGAACCTCCTTTATTTTCAGCATTAACACGACCCAATAGCGGGGCCATAGAGGCAGATTTTGGGTAGTATCTCTGAGTATCTTGCTTAAGTACAACACCCTGACCAATACGCTTTTTGCTACATCGTGGCTGTTTTATTTTCTCGGTTTTGACAGATTGCAAATGTAGTGCGTTTAATGCTTTATCAATTAGACTAATTTCAGCATCAATCATTTTTTCAATACATATTTTTACTCTTTGTTTTTTAAACGCAATCAGATTTTTAAGAATGGGGTCAGTGAGTGTAATATTTTTCTTGATGGGTAAGTAACGAGATTTTATTACCCTTTTTTTGGCAAGTAGCGTGCTTAATTTGTCCTCATCCATATTAAGCGCTTTAGCAAGTCCAGGGATAAAATCTGGATGAATAAGCATCGGATCTAAAATAACTCGTTTTAGTAATCTAGAGCTGGCTAATATGTTGCCATGTCGATCAAGAATATCGCCCCTTCTGGCAGTACTAGTCTGTATTTTGTTAGCTTGATTGCGCGCCCGATCTTGAATGGATTCTCCAGCATGGTTAGCGTTTGAAATGGAAATGGCCTGGTAAGAAAAAACACCAAATAAAGCAACAAACACAAATTTCACAAACCCTTGTCGACGCCAATAGCCCTGTACTTTTTCAAGACCTGGCAGGTTTTTTGTAAATGAAAAATTCATAATGACAAATTTCCCTTAAACCATTTGCCCAAGTCAGTTTGCTCAGCCTCTTTCATTTTCAGTACATTGATCGCGTGCAATTTAATTTCATTGCCACTCATAATTTGAGAGTGTTCGCTTAAGAGTTGTTTGTTCAGTGCCATCATTTGATGCTGTAATGTTTTGGCGTGCTTGATTTGTTTGTAAAGTGTATAGGTTTGATGGTGCCAAATAATACTCAACAAGCTTAAAACAATTACAAAAAAAAGCAATGTAAGATTAAGTTGAAGTCGGTTAATACTTGCTGACATGATTAGTTTTTCATCGCAATTCTTAAAATGGCGCTACGTGATCGCTTGTTGTGCTGAACCTCCTCTTTGCTAGCAAATTGTTTGCCTAAGTCTTTGAATGGCATATTTTCTAGTGCTTGATCGGCTATTGGCAAGCCTTTTGGGAGAGATTTTTGCCGTGAATTTTTTTGAATAAAACGTTTTACAATGCGATCTTCAATCGAATGAAAGCTGATAATAGATAATCTGCCATTATGGGATAAAATCTCTTTGGAATGTTCTAATGTATCTGCAAGTTGCTTAAGCTCTTGATTGATAAAGATACGAATCGCTTGGAAAGTTCTTGTGGCGGGGTGTTTTTTCTTCTGCCCGCGAACCACTTCACTCACAATGTTAGCCAATTGAAAAGTAGTCTCTAGTGGTTGTTCCAGTTGAAATTTTTTGATGCGACTAGCAATATGGCGAGATTTTTTTTCATCACCAAATTGATAAATAACATTGGCAATTTCTTCTTCATTAGCTTGTGCTAGCCATTGCGCTGCACTTAACCCTGTGGTTTGGTTCATGCGCATATCGAGGGGTCCATCTGACATAAAGCTAAAACCGCGTTCAGCGTTGTCAAGCTGTGGTGAAGAAACACCTAAATCCATTAAAATCCCATTGACTTTTCCCATTAACCCTAAATCGTTAATAATCGTATGCATTTGCGCAAAAGGACTATGGAAAAGTTGTAAACGTGAATCGTTAAAGGTTTCTTTAGCGTAACTAATGGCACTAATATCCTGATCAAAAGCGATAATCTGAGCCTTATTGCTCAGTCGATTTAAAATGCCTTGCGAATGTCCACCACGCCCAAATGTTGCGTCAATATAAACACCATCTTCTATCAAATCAAGTGCATCGATTGACTCATCAAACATCACGGATTGATGATGATTGGAGGTCATAACGACAATTGGGAGATTTCTATTGGGATTTCTGCTTTTTTACTCAGTGTGTCAAGATTGTTAAGCTGTTCATTCCAGATGTCTTCATTCCAAAGTTCAAAGTTATGACCTTGACCACTGAGGATGATTTTTTTGTCAATGTTTGCGTAGTCTCGCAAAGCGCTAGGAATTAAGATGCGCGCCGCTTTATCTAGCTCGCAATCTGTTGCATGTCCAATGAGCTTGCGTTTTAAGCGCTTGGTATGAATGTTTAAAGAAGGTAGGGCGCTAACTTTTTCTTCTAGTGCTTGCCAATCTTGCAAAGGATACAATAATAAACATGGATCTTCGGGGTGGATACTGAGTACCATCTGGCCGGCGCATAATTCATCGATTTGCACTTGGTGACGCGTAGGCACTTTTAGCCGCCCCTTGGCATCAACGGTTAAATTATGTACACCCCTAAACATTTTTTACTCAGATTACACAATCGTTGCAAAACCCAATAAAAGGATAACTGCTGCTGATGCGTAGATAAAAGTGTGTAGTAAAGCGTCCATATTTTTCTCTCCCGAATGATTGATTGGTTGCATTTTTTATAACTCTCCTCAACTAGCTATAAATAACATTTTATACCACTTTTTACCACTTTCAACCACTTTATTATAATTTTAATAAAATTAGTCTTTTAAAAAAAATCATTAAAAATGAAAATGGGTAAAAATATTGTAACTACAGGGTCTATAGAGTGTTAATTAAGCGTTTAAAGTGCTTTAATTTTCTTTAAATATAAGGAATTTTTGATAAAAATACGCCAATTAAGGTCAAAAAATAAAACCAAGTTTGATTTTATTAATAATTTTAGATTTTTCTTTACTTAAAGTGGTTTAGAGACTACCTTAAAGATAGCTTATGAATAATTTTGGTACTAATTTCCTCAATAGAGGTTTGCGTGGTATCTATAAAAGGAATGTGGTTGGTGTGGTACAAATCTTCTGCGCGCTTGACCTCGCTTTGACATTGTTTGAGTGAGGCGTAGTGACTGTTGCTTCTGCGTTC
>JAHZJR010000134.1 GCA_022600805.1 Pseudomonadota bacterium | reverse complement strand
CGTCGAGGACCCCGGCGGTGTGGATGACCCCGCGCAGCGGGTGGGCGTCGTCGATGGTCGCCAGGAGGGCGGCGAGTTCGGTGGGGTCACTGACATCGCAGGCGGTGATGTTGACGTGGGCGCCCAGTGCGGTCAGGCGGGTGTGCAGGTCGGCGGCGCCGGGAGCTTGTGGGCCGCGCCGCGAGACCAGCAGCAGATGGTCAACGTCGTGTTCGGTGATGAGGTGCTCGGCGAACAGCGCCCCCAAAGTGCCGGTGCCGCCGGTGATCAGCACGGTGGCGTCCGGATCGAACACCGGCGCTGCGGTGAGCACGATTTTCCCGGTATGTCGTGCTTGGCTCATATCCCGAAATGCTTGGCGGGCCTGAAGAAGTCCGTAGCTGGTGGTTGGCAGCGGTGCCAGTGCCTCCGTGGTGAACAGCGGATTCAACACACCCCAGGCCTGTTGGAGTCGTTGAGGCGTTTCGGTTTGCAGGTCATAGACGTGGTAGGTGAGCCCGGGGTGGACTCTGGTGATGGTGTCGGCGTCGCGGATATCGGTTTTGCCGATCTCGACAAAACGTCCGTGGTCACCCAACAAATGTAATGAGCCATCGATGAAGTCACCGGTCAGGCTGTTGAGCACCACATCGATGCCATGCCCGTCAGTGGCTTCGGCGAAAGCGTCAACAAAATCCAAGGTGCGTGACGACGCGATGCGGTGCCGTGAAACCCCGAGCTTCTCGAGGATGTGGTGTTTGTCGGGATGAGCGGTCGCATAGACCTCGGCACCTACAGCGGTAGCGATTTGGATGGCCGCCTGTCCGACACCGCCGGCACCGGCGTGGATGAGCACCCGTTGACCCGCGGAAAGACCTGCGATGTCGACCAACGCGATGTAGGCGGTGAGAAACGCCACCGGCACCGACGCCGCCTGGTTCAGCGTCCATCCCGCCGGGACGGGAACCACCTGGTGTTCATCGGTGATCGCGGTCGGGGCGAAAGCATTGTGGGGAAAAAGCCCCATCACCGCGTCACCCCGCTGGACCGTGTGCACGTCGTCGGCTACGTCGATGACCACGCCGGCAGCTTCGCCGCCGAGCCCATCTTCGGCGATAGCGCCCATCGCCACGACCACATCGCGAAAGTTGAGCCCGGCCGCGTGTACGGCGACCCGAATCTGTCCCGGACGCAACACTTCAGCGGTTTCGGTGGGCGTCAGCGCAAGGGCAGACAATTCACCTGTGCCTGTCGTTGTCAGTTGCCAGTGTGCGCTGTTGGGTGGGGTTAGTGGGGTGGTTGTGGTGAGTCGGGGGGTGTGGGTGGTGCCGTGGCGGAGGGCGAGTTGGGGTTCGGTGTTGATGTTGTGGGTCAGTGCGGTGATGAGGGTGGGCAGTGCGGTGTGGCTGGCGGTGGTGGTGTCGGTGTCGATGATGCTCAAGCGGCCGGGGTGTTCGTTGTGGGTGGTGTGGAGCAGGGCCCATGCTGCGGCGTGGGCGAGGTCGGGGGTGTGGTCGTCGGGGTGGGTGCTGACGGCGTGGTGGGTGATGGCGATGAGGTGGGTGTCGAGGGTGTCGGGGCGGGCTAGCCAGTTCTGTAGTTCGGTGAGCACTGATTGGGTCAGGGTGTGGATGCGGGCGGGTTGGTCGGTGTGCTGGTTGTTGTGGTTGGGCAGGATCCAGACCACGGTGTCGGTGTCGGTGATGTCGATATCGGCCAGGCCGGTGCTGGTGGCGGCGCCTAAACAGGGGGGTGTGGTGTCGGGGTCCTCGGCGGTCACGGTCCACGAGGACTGCGCTGGTGTCGCGGTGGTGGTGAGGGTGTCGGGCAGTGCGGGCCAGGTCAGTTCGAACAGACCGCGTTCGGCTGTGGTGGGGGTGGTGAGGTCGAAGGATTCCGGTAGGGGGCGCAGGGTGAGGGTGTCGATGCTGATGACGGGGGCGCCGGTGGGGTCGGTGGCGTGCAGGGTGTAGGTGTGTTCGCCGGTGGTGGTGATCTCGACGTGTAGGCGGGTGGCGGCGGTGGCGTGTAGGTGGACTCCGCTGAACTCGAAGGGCACCCGCAGGGTTTTCGGGGATGTGGGGTCGGTGGGGGACGTGGGGTCGGTGAAGGTGCTCAGTAGGTGTAGGGCGGCGTCGAGTAGGGCGGGGTGGATGCCGTAGCCGTCGGTGTCGGTGCCCGGGGGGAGCACGACCTCCCCGGCGATGGTGTCGGGGTGGGCGGGGTCGGTGGTGAGGGCCTGTAGTGCGCGGAACGGTCCGTGGTAGCCGAAGCCCGCTTCGAGCATGCGGGTGTAGAAGTCGTCGGTGTCGATCGGCTCGAGGGCGGCCACTGGTATCGGTGCTGTGTGGGGTTGGGTGGGTTGCTCGGCGCTGAGGGTGGCGCTGGCGTGTAGTACCCACTCGGGTGAGTCGTGGTGTTCGGTGGCGGTGCGTCCATGCACGGTGGCGGTGCGGCGGTTGTGGTCGTCGGCGGGTTCGATGACGATCTGAATATCGGTGGCGGTGGCTTCGTCGAGTACCAGGGGGGCGTGCAGCACTAGCTCGTCGATGGTGGGGCAGCCGGTGTGGTCGCCGGCGTGCAGCAGCAGGTCGACGAACCCGGTGCCGGGGAATACGGCGTGGTCGCGGACGCGGTGCCCGCTCAGCCATTCCTGGGTGGTCAGTGATAGCCGCCCGGTGAGGACCACTTCCTGGCGGTCAGCCAACCGGGTGAGTGCGCCGAGCAGGGGGTGTTCGACGTGGTCGAGTCCGGCGGCGGCCACATCGGTGCTCGCGGCGGGGGTGGCCCAGTAGGTGTGGTGTTGGAACGGGTAGGTGGGCAGGGCCACGGTGCGGGTGGCTGGGTGCAGCGTCGGCCAGTGCGGGTCATGGCCGCGCACGTGGAGGGCGGCGATCGCGTGGGCGAGGGTGTCCACATCGGCGTGGTCGCGGCGCAACGTGGGGATGATCGTGGACTGGGTGCGCACCGAATCGGTGATGATCTCGGTGATCGGGGCGGCCAGCACCGGATGGGCCGACAACTCGACAAACACCCGCTCACCGGCATCGAGCAGCCCGGCCACACCGTCACTGAACCGGACCGGCTCGCGCAGATGCCGGGTCCAGTACTGCGGGGAGCTGAGTTGTTCGGGGGTGGCCAGTTGCCCGGTGAGGTTGGACACGACCGGGACGCTGGGTGCGGCGAAGGATAATTTGGCCGCGGTCGCTTGGAATTCAGCCAACACGGGATCCATTGCCGGGGAATGAAACCCATGGCTGACCGTCAACCGGGTGGTTTTGCGGTTCCGGGTCCGGTAGTGCTCGGCGATGCGGTCGATGTCCTCGAAGGTCCCCGACACCACCACCGAGGTAGGACTATTCACCGCAGCGATCACGGTCTCGGGATAGCCCTCCAGCACCGCCGCCGCCTCGTCCTCCGAGGCCTCGATGGCCAGCATCGCCCCAGGAGCACACGACTGCATCAACCGCCCACGAGCACTGACCAGGGCTGCGGCATCAGCCAAGGTGAGCACACCGGCGACATGGGCGGCGGTCAGCTCACCGATGGAATGACCCAGCAGATAGTCCGCGGTGATCCCGGCATCGGTGAGCACCGCATGCATGGCCACCCCAACCGCGAAGAGTGCGGGTTGGGCGTAGGCGGTGGTGTCGAGTAGTTCGGCGTGGGGGGTGTCGGGGTCGGCGAAGATGACTTGGGCCAGGGGGGTGTCG
>JAHZJR010000050.1 GCA_022600805.1 Pseudomonadota bacterium | reverse complement strand
TTGAGGTTGAAAATACCCACAGCATTCTATGCGATGATTATCGTGCTAGTAGCTCAACCATCCGCAAATTTTTGTCTCAGGGTGATTTCAAATCAGCCAATAAGATGCTAGGTCGTGAATTCAGCATTGCTGGCAAAGTTATCCATGGCAAGCAACTGGGTCGAACCATAAAGTTTCCCACCATCAATATCCCCATCAAACGCAAAATAAGCCCGGTGCTGGGTGTATTTGCTGTGCAAGTGAATATTATTGGAAAAAGCTTTAATGGGGTTTGTAATATTGGCAAACGCCCCACCGTTAATGGTGAGAACATTCTGTTAGAAGTCTTTTTATTTGATTTTAACCAAACCGTCTACGGCGAACCAGCAAGCGTCATGTTCAAAAAACGCATTCGAGATGAACAAAAATTTGACTCTTTTGATGCGCTTAAGGCGCAGATTAAACTCGACACCCAAACTGCTAAAGATTTTTTTAACTAGCCTTCCAGTGTAATGTTTGCCCAGCCATAAATGGCACAATGGTGCCGCCTGCATACTCATAGCTTTCTGGCACAACCCAATCTTGTTTTGTCAAGGTGATGGAGCTGGTATTTCTAGGCAAGTTGTAAAAATCAGGGCCAAACTTTGAGGCAAAGCCTTCGAGTTTATCCATTGCTCCTTGGGCTTCAAAAGCTGTGGCATATAGCTCAATCGCGCAATGGGCACTCAAAATGCCTGCGCAACCACAGCTTGATTCTTTAGCTTCTTTGGCGTGAGGCGCAGAATCCGTGCCTAAGAAAAACTTAGGGTTGCCACTGGTGGCTGCCGCCAATAATGCGCGCTGATGTGGGTTTTCACGCTTAAGAATTGGCAGGCAAAAATAATGCGGGCGAATACCGCCCACCAACATGTCGTTGCGATTGGCTAACAAATGGTGCGGGGTAATGGTCGCTGCCATGTTGTTATTGTTTGACAAAACAAAATCAACTGCATCTTTGGTGGTGATGTGCTCAAAGACAATTTTTAGCTCAGGAAAATCAGTCGCAATTTGTGTCAAGACTTGATCAATAAATACTGCTTCACGATCAAAAATATCCACGTCATGATGCGTAACCTCACCGTGCACTAACAACAACATGCCCAGCTCGCTCATAACTTCTAGCGCAGGATAAATATTTTTAACGTTAGTTACACCGCTGTCTGAATTGGTGGTTGCGCCCGCTGGATACAACTTGGCCGCTTTAACAATACCGCTCGCCATGGCTTGCTTAATATCATCGGCTTGAGTGTTGTCAGTTAAATAAAGCACCATCAGCGGATCAAGCACCTCACCTGTTGGCAAAGCGGCAATAATCTCATCACGATAGGCCTGGGCTTGCACTGCACTCGTTACTGGCGGATTTAAATTAGGCATAATAATGGCTCTTGCCATTTGCCTAGCAGTCATTCCTATGACAGATTTTAAAGCCTCTCCAGATCTTACATGTAAATGCCAATCATCTGGCTGAAGTAGTTTAATTTGCATAAATTGCTCCTAAAATTCTTGTGTGTTTTGCTCCTGTAACTGCAGGTAAATTTGATGTTTTTCCCGCTAAAGTACACTTCGCAAAAAAAGCAAAGGCGGCGGCTTCAACATAATCTGCATGAATACCTAATTCGTTAGTTGTTTCAATCTGGCTGTTTGGATTTAAATAGGCCAGCCGCTCCACTAAAAATGCATTATGCGCACCACCGCCACATAAATATACATCCACACCTTCTTCTATATGCTTAGAGATGCTTAGCGCCGTCAGCTCTAACAAGGTCCTCTGAACGTTTACTGGTGCCTCATTGCCTACTAAGTATCCATCCAACCAATTCAAATTGAAATATTCTGGACCGGTGCTTTTGGGGGCGGCTTTCTGAAAATAAACATCCAGCAACATTTTTTCCAATAAAAGCTGATCAACCAGTCCGCTTCTAGCCCACAAGCCATCACGATCATAGTCCAATGATTTACAGCGATTGATCCAATTATCTAGCAACGTGTTTGCTGGACCTGTGTCAAAACCAACAACCTTATTGTTGTGGATTTGAGTTAGATTTGCAATACCGCCTAAATTAACCACCACACCCAACTTGCCATTAAGCATATGTTGATGATATATAGGTGTAAGTGGTGCGCCTTGGCCGCCAGCAGCCACATCTTGCATGCGAAAATCTGCCACAGTGGTGATATTTGTTTTTTCCGCAATCAACGCTCCATGTGCAATTTGCATGGAGTACCGGCCGCCTTGATGGTAAATAGTTTGCCCGTGTGAGCCAATAGCTATAATCTGATCAGAAGAAAGCTTGGCATTAGATAGTAAAAGCAGCGCGGTATCAGTAAAGACTTCTGCCACCTGAATATCTATCTCTGCTAAATTTTTTAATGAGGTTTGTCCGCTTTGTGTCAATTGACGCAAACTATCCTTGAGCTGTTCAGAATAAGGCAGATAGTTTTGACCAATAACTTTCTGAGCTTTTCCATCAACAATAACCCCATCAACACCATCTAAACTAGTTCCAGACATCAGCCCAATATAGTATTGAGCAGATTGTGTATCAGCCATGACAGTTTTTGTATTTTTTGCCAGAGCCGCACGGACAAGGGTCGTTACGCCCTATCTTTTGATCTTCTCGCTGATAAGTTTGCTGGTCTGCTTCCCCGGATGTTTCAGGCTCATTAGTGTTAGTCTTATCTAGCTGCTCATGTTGTGGTTCAGCGGCTTGATTATCTTGCTGTTCAACATCAGAAACATTTGTGTCTTCATTAATTGTAACACTAGACAATGATCTAACAACCTCAATATCAATAGTTTCCAGCAATTCGGTAAACATGGCAAAAGACTCACGCTTATACTCTTGAGTGGGGTTTTTTTGAGCATAGCCGCGCAAGTTCACGCTTTGTCTTAAATAATCCATGGCGGCCAAATGTTCTTTCCAATAATGATCAAGTGTTTGTAGCATAACAGCTTTTTCAAATCCACGCATAGATTCAGCACCAACCAACCCTTCTTTGTAGTCACAAATTGCACCCAAGCCTTCAATAATTCTATTCTCTAGCTCATCAACATCCACGCCTTCATCAAGCCATTGCTGTAAAGGAAAGTCGGCTTTATAGTCGGCTTTAAGCGCGCTATGCAGCCCTTCAACATCCCAGTCTTCTTCGGCCTGTTCTGGTGTGATATATCCTGCAAATAAAGTACTAATGACATCCTTTCTAATTTTGATAAAGCGATTTTGAACATTGTCTGTATCCATTAATTCGTCGCGCATTGCATAGATAACCTTACGCTGATCGTTAGCCACATCGTCATATTCCAACAAATTCTTACGCGCATCATAATTCATGCCTTCTACTTTGCGTTGTGCGTTTTCAATAGCCCGATTAACCATTTTATGCTCAATAGCTTCGCCTTTTTCCATACCCAATTTTTGCATCATAGCTGCCATTTTGTCACTGGCAAAAATACGCATTAAATTATCTTCAAGTGATAAATAAAAACGGGTCGATCCCACATCGCCTTGACGACCAGAGCGGCCACGCAACTGATTATCCACACGACGAGACTCGTTGCGCTCTGTACCAACAATATGTAGTCCGCCAGCTGTAATAACTTTTGAGTTTTCCACTTGCCACGCTTGTTTTTGAGATTCTGTTGCGCCATCAGGCAATCTTCCGCCCAATACAATATCTGTGCCACGGCCCGCCATGTTTGTTGCAATAGTAACCGCGCCAACAGCGCCTGCATTAGCAATAATGGTTGCCTCTCTTTCATGTTGTTTTGCATTTAGCACTTCATGCTGAATTTTTTTATGCGTAAGTAGGGCAGAAATTGCCTCTGAATTCTCAATACTGCTTGTACCCACTAATACAGGCTGTCCTGTTTTTTGGCAACGATTCACATCATTAGCAATCGCCTCTAGCTTTTCTTCTAACGTTAAATAAATTTGATCTGCCTTATCGCTTCTCTCTGAAATCTTATTAGGTGGAACAACCACCGTCTCCAAGCTGTAAATATCTTGAAATTCAACCGCCTCAGTATCTGCTGTACCTGTCATACCAGATAGCTTGTCATACAATCTAAAATAATTTTGAAAGGTAATGGAAGCGAGTGTTTGATTCTCTTTTTTTATACTAACCCCCTCTTTGGCTTCAATTGCTTGATGCAAACCCTCACTCCAGCGACGACCTGGCATCGTTCTGCCAGTAAATTCATCTACGATTACAATTTCATCGCCATCAATAATGTAGTGATCATCCTTTTGGAATAGAATATGCGCCCTAAGAGCCGAGTTAATATGCTGCATTAACAGAATATTGCTCGCATCATACAGACTCGCGCCTTTGGGCAAAGCACCTGCATCAATCAATAAGCCTTCTGCCTTTGAATGACCAGCATCCGTTAGAAATACTTGCTTGTGTTTTTCATCAACCGTATAGTCTCCCGCCACCTCAACAACAATCTCCTTACCTTCGCCACTTTCAATTTGCTTAGTAAAATTAGGAATCATATGATTGATGGCCTTATACACCTCTGAATAATCTGCGGCAGGGCCTGAGATAATTAAAGGCGTTCTAGCTTCATCAATTAGAATAGAATCCACTTCATCAACAATAGCAAAATTCAACCCTCGCTGTACTTTTTGATCAGTAGTAAAAGCCATATTGTCACGCAAATAATCAAAGCCCAACTCGTTATTAGTAGCGTATACCACGTCACATGCATAGGCAGCCTGCTTGTCTTCCGGAGGTCGATTTGAGGCAATAATGCCCACGCTCAGTCCTAAAAATTCAAGCACCTTTCCCATCCATTGAGCGTCACGTTCAGCTAAATAGTCATTCACCGTAACGACATGTACACCTTTACCAGTCAATGCGTTGAGATAGGCAGGCAATGTGGCCACCAAGGTTTTGCCTTCACCGGTGCCCATTTCTGCAATATTGCCGTCATTTAATACCATGCCGCCAATTAATTGTACGTCGTGATGTCGTAAACCTAACACTCGAACACTAGCTTCACGCATAACAGCAAACGCCTCTATTAACAAATCATCTAATGATGCTTGTTCTGTATAGCGCGTTTTAAACTCCTGGGTTTTTTCTCGCAACTGTTCATCACTTAAGGCTTTCATATCAGCCTCTAACGCATTAATATTTTCAACAGTTTTACTTAATTTTTTAACCAGTCGATCGTTTCTAGAGCCAACTATCTTAGATAAAATTTTATTTATAATACTCATTAGAATCTAAAGAACTATTTTTACAAAAAATCCTATTTTCTCACAGATAAACTAGCCTTTGCATCAAATGTGTCCGCATAAACCAACAACTGACATTTTAAAATTTTCACCTAATAGCAACCTTGGCCAGATGTTTGCTCAAGCTAAAATTTACAATGAAATCAACGCACAACTTAAGCCTAAACTACCAAACACTTTAAAAACGTTACAGTTATGTTTTATTAAAGACAATACTGCCACATTTACAACCCACAATCCTGCTATCGCATCACGTGCAAAGCAGCAAATTCATGAATTACTCACACTGCTACAATCCATTCCTCTGGCTTGTAAAATAAACCATATAATCATAAAGGTCTCTGCCAAGCAATAACGCAATAACACAGCAATTGTTTATCCTTGAATGTAAATATTACAGTATAATAATTGGGTTTTTCAATGTAGATTGAATCTATAAATATTTAAAGTAAAGGACTGGAATTTTATGTCGGAACAAGAAATAGACTTAAAGAAAAGGCGCTTTTTAACAGGCGCCACTAGCGTAGTTGGCGCTGTTGGTGTTGGTTTTGTATTGGTGCCGTTTTTATCATCTTGGATGCCTTCAGCACGTGCAAAAGCCGCAGGTGCTCCGGTTGACGTAGATGTTACAAAGTTAGAAGAAGGTCAGCTTGTTCGTGTCTTATGGCGCAAAAAACCAATTTGGGTTTTTAAACGTGACAAAACCGTGTTGGCAGATTTGCCAACACTTGACGCTGAATTGGTTGACCCAAATAACACAGAAGACCAGCAGCCGACATATGCCAAAAACCCATATCGTTCGATCAACCCTGAAATTGCGGTTATTGTTGGTATTTGCACACATTTAGGCTGTTCACCAACTTACCGTCCTGAAGTTGGTGCAGCTGATTTAGGTGGCGATGCTTGGAAAGGCGGATTTTACTGTCCATGTCACGGTTCTAAATTTGATTTAGCTGGCAGGGTATATGCTGGCGTTCCAGCACCAACCAACCTGGTTATTCCGCCATATCATTTTGTGACCGATTCACTAATTAGAATTGGCATTGACCCAAAAGCATCATAGGAGCACAACGTGGATAATAATAAAAATTGGATCGATCAACGATTTCCACTGACTAAAGTTTGGAATGAACATTTAGCCGAATACTACACCCCTAGAAATTTTAACTTTTGGTATTTCTTTGGCTCTTTGGCCATTTTAGTACTGGTTATTCAAATTTTAACCGGCATCTTTTTAACCATGCACTTTAAGCCAGATGCAGCACTTGCATTTGCATCGGTCGAATACATCATGCGTGATGTAGACTGGGGCTGGCTCATTCGCTATATTCACTCAACGGGTGCCTCAGCTTTCTTTGTGGTGATTTATCTACATATGTATCGTGGTCTACTATATGGCTCATACAAAGCGCCTAGAGAATTAATTTGGATCTTAGGCATGGTACTTTACATTGCGCTAATGGCTGAAGCCTTTATGGGTTATGTACTGCCATGGGGTCAAATGTCATACTGGGGCGCAAAAGTAATTATCAACTTATTTGGCTCATTCCCAATTATTGGCGATATCCTATTGGAATTTATTTTGGGTGACTATGCGGTAGGCGATCCTGCGCTTAATCGTTTCTTCTCTCTACACGTTATAGCCTTGCCACTTATTTTGGTAGTATTAGTGTTCTTACATATTGTTGCACTACACACAGTAGGCTCTAACAACCCTGATGGTATTGAAATTAAAAAGAATAAAGATGCCAATGGCATTCCTAAAGATGGTATTCCATTCCACCCATACTATAGCGTTAAAGATATTATGGGCGTAGTCGTATTTTTAATGATTTTCACCTCAATTGTATTTTTTGCTCCTGCACTCGGCGGCTACTTTTTAGAAGCGCCAAACTTTGTGGAGGCTAATCCGTTGAAAACACCTGACCACATTGCCCCTCTTTGGTATTTAACACCGTTTTATTCTGTGTTGAGAGCTATTCCACCAATGTTTGGCTCTCAACTACCGGGTGTACTAGCCATGTTTGCTGCCTTATTAATTTTGGTCGCACTACCGTGGTTAGATCGTTCTAAGGTTAAATCAATTAGATACCGCTCTTGGCCTTATAAAGTAGCATTATCAATTTTTGTAGTAACCTTTATTGTATTGGGATGGCTGGGCATGCAAGCAGTTACACCGCTATACAGTCTAATGGCGCAAATTTTCACCGCGCTTTACTTTGCATTCTTTATTCTAATGCCTTGGTTTACTTCAATTGGTGAAACCAAGCCAGTGCCTGAAAGAACAACGGAGCATTAACATGAAAACACTTCTAACAACATTTTCCACCATTGCAACAATCGTTATTTCTTTTAATGTAAATGCGGCTGGAGCTGGCATTCATCTGGACTCTGCCAACACTGACATCACCGATGAAGCCTCATTGCAACGAGGTGCCAAATATTTTATGAATAATTGCTCAAGCTGTCACTCGATTGAATTGATGCGCTACAATCGTATTGCTAAAGATTTAAATATTGAAGATGCTGATATGGCTAAAAATCTAATGTTCAATGCTGAAAAAATAGGCAGCACTATATTTTCATCAATGCCTGAAGAGGGTGCAAAAGAATGGTTTGGCACAACACCGCCTGATTTATCCCTAACTGCAAGAGCACGGGGTACAGATTGGATTTACACTTATTTAAAGGGGTTTT
>JAHZJR010000116.1 GCA_022600805.1 Pseudomonadota bacterium | reverse complement strand
GCTGTGCCCGCACGAGGGGGAACGCAACACTCGATCGGCGAATTCCTCTGCATCTCCCCACGGCAGATAAGGCCGGGAGATCAGCGGCGCCGCGTGTCTTGGCCGCCTGTGGCGGGGGCGGCGGGCCGGGCCCCGCCCCCGGTGTCTTCGCTGATGCCGATCCGCTCGTGCAGCTTCACCAGCGGCTTGGGGGCCCACCAGTTCCAGCGGCCCAGCACATGCATGAAGGACGGCAGCAGCAGCATCCGGACCAGGGTGGCATCGGCGATTATCGCAAGGGTGAGACCGACGCCGAACATCCGCATGAACGCCACCTTTGCCGTGATCAACGCTGCGAAGGAGATCGACATCAGCAGTGCCGCGGCGGTCACCACACGACCGGTTCTGGCCAGACCAAGGGCGACGGCCTCGTCGTTGTCAGCGGAGGTCTGCCCGGACTTCAGCCAGTATTCGCGGATCCGCGAGACGATGAAGACCTCGTAGTCCATCGACAGTCCGAAAGCGATACAGAACAGCAGCACCGGGATGTTGGCCACCAGAGTTCCGGTAGGCGTAGTGCCCAGCGCGCTGAGGTGGCCCTCCTGGAAGATCCACACCAATGCGCCGAATGCCGCAGTGAGCGACAAGGCGTTAAGCACCAACGCTTTCAGCGGTAGCACCACGCTTCCCGTGAGTAGGAACAACAGTATGAAGGTGATGACGGCTATGACACTGAGAACCAGCGGAAGTCGGGAGGTGATCGCGCCTGCGCTGTCCCGGTTGACCTCGGCCACACCGGTGAGCTGAACATCTTGACCGGCGGGCACCTCGACGGCGTGCAGTCGGTCCAGTTGGTCTTCAGAAGCGTCGGTGAACAACGGCGCAGTACTGGCCACCGTGAGAAACGCGCTGCCGTCGGCGAAGCCCGCGGCAGCCGAGGGCGGGCCGGCTGCGGCCCCGGCGACGAACGTGCCGCCTGGTGCGGACACCGAGGAGACGTCGTCGACGCGGGACAGCTCAGCAGCGTAGCCATTGAGCGCGGCGGGGGTGATTCCGCTGGTATCCGGCAGCACGACCATGACGTTGTTCGCGGAGTCCACTGCGAAGTCGTTTCGCAGCTCGTCGCCGACCTGACGCGCGGAGGCTGACGACGGCAGCACCCTGTCGTCCGGGAATCCCCACTTGGCGTTGAGGAACGGCGCGCCCAACACCAGTAGCAGGACCACGACCACCAGACCGATCGGAATCGACCTGCGCATCACAAACTTTGAGGATCGATACCAGAACATCTGCTCTACCGGCTTGGGCACGGGCTCGGGCCGGCCAAGGATGCGCCTGATCAGCTTGCGCACATCCAGCGAGTCGAGCCGGTCGCCTGCGAGCATGATCGCCGCGGGGGCGACCACGATGGCTGCACCTGCGGCGAACACGACCACGGCGACGCCGGCGTAGGCGAACGATTTCAGGAAATACATCGGGAACAGCACCATCGAGACCACCGACAACGCGACCGTCAGCGCCGAGAACAACACGGTGCGACCTGCGGTCACCATGGTGACTACCAACGCTTGGCTCCGCTCGGCTGAGCTGACCGTTCCAGCAGAGTCGGCGCGGTCAGCGAGTTCGTCGCGGTATCTGCTGATGATCAGCAGCGTGTAATCGATCGATAGGGCGAGTCCCATGGCGATCGTCACGTTCAGCGCGAAGATCGACACGTCGGTGACCAACGCGACGGCGCGCAATAACGCCATGGAGCCCAGAATCGCGAACGCGCCGACGGCCAGCGGCAACGCCGCGGCCAGCAGTCCGCCAAAGACCCAGACCAAGACAACGAAGCTCAGCGGAATCGCAATGGATTCCATCATCAGTAGATCTTTTTCGCTCTGGGCATTGATCTGGACGTAGGTCATCGCCACGCCGCCCGCCCGCACGGTAACCCCGTCGCGGTCATACACGAGCTCGTCGGTGAGATCCTTGGCGTGCTTCTGGGCGCCGCTCTCTCCACCAGTGATTCCCGCGACGATCAGACCGGTCTTGCCGTCCTTGCTGATCAGCACCTGACTCGCAGCCGGCGGCGCCGTCCACGCCGAGGTCACCGCCCCGACATGAGGGGACCGGGCCAACCCCTCGGCGATGTCGGTACCGACGCGACGTGCGGCGGCTCCTTCGACGCCGTCGGCCGAATCGGCGGTCACACTGATCACCAGCTCCATGTCGCCCTGGCCGAACTTGTCGACCAACAGTGCAGTGGCGGTGGCCGACTCCGACGTTGGATCCTGGAAACCGCCGGCGGAAAGGTATTGAGCCACGGGTAGGCCGAAGACTCCGCAGCCTGCCATCACGAGCAGTGCGGCGAGCAGAACCCGCCGCGGCGCCGCAATAGCCATCAGAGCGATGCGCTGCAACAATTGTGGCGTCCTCTTCAGATTATCGCCGCTGAGTTATCAGCGATAACTTAGCCGGGCCAACGTTCCACCGCTCAGTTTCCGCGCGCGAAACCGATTCACCTGAGAACTTTGACGGTCCGACGACTACTCACCGACAGCCCGCGGACCCTACCGACCGGTAAGAATTGCCACGATATTGCGAATCGGGACTCAATGAATCCTTAATCGTAGAGGTTACTGTCCAGTATATGTGGATCGACGACACCAGCGCGGATGTCATCAAAGTTGATTTCGACGCCCTTTACCACGGCGATGTCCTGGTAGAGGGAGTTACGTCGGAGCAACTCGACGACGAGCAGCTCCTACCTACCGCAGTGTGACAGAACGCGCCCCCTCGGGCGCGTTTCG
>JAHZJR010000141.1 GCA_022600805.1 Pseudomonadota bacterium | reverse complement strand
CTCTAACTATACGTCTAATCGGTTCATTAATACCCTTAACCTCATTTATAATGTTAGACTCATTAATGGATTCTTTAACCGTTAACAGTAACTCATTTGTAATAGTTTCTGGATTTTCATCTTCATAAAAACCTGTTTTTATTCTAAAATAGTTGTTCTTACCTAAATTACGTGCGTAAGACTCAGAACCTACACTATTAGTTATAGTTTCTATAATACCATCATAATAATCTTGAAATTCATTACTTACCATACTAATAAATATATCAGTATCTGTTAAGTAGAAAAGGAATTGATAAACCTGCACCAAATTCTATAGTATTAGAAACATTTAGAATCAGAGCGATGTCTATTGAACGTGAATTTTGAGTAATTAGTTTAATTGGGTGTAGTCTAATCATTACATCGGGGTAAAAATCCGCAGGTTCAATTGTATAAAGAACCATTTTACCTCCAACCCCTACATTGATACCGTTTCTTAAAAAACCATAATTAATACCTAACCTATTTGGATATGCTCCTGTTTGATTTACAATAGGGACCCCTCCAGTGTTAATTATATTTAATTGACCTGTAGTGTATATTCCCCATGGGGCATATGGGTTACGACTATTGATTACTGATGTGTTGATATTATCTGTGGAAAGAAATAAATCTCCACTACCGAATAACACTCCAATCGTAGATGATTGTGAATAAACATTAGATATTGTCAGAAAAAATGTAATAATAATTGTAGTAAATCTCATAAATGTTTTTATTTTAATAAAACAAATATAACTACAAAAATCTAAATAAACAAATTACAGACTCTTTAACATTTCAATTAAAGGTGGATAAGGGTAAACGTCAAATTTATCCTTACGATAATTGGTATGACTCCATATACCAACGCCTCCATGATTCGCTAACTTATTAAATTCAAATGGACCCCAACTACTTCTATCCGCATCATTGTATGTTCTTACTGCATACTTAGTATTTCCTCCGTTAAGTCCATCTTCTGTTAAAATTTTACCATTTAACCCTAAGTAACCTTTTTGATTTAAAAACTGTTGTTTCTCCAAAATACTTAAACCTTTAAATGGTTGTTTAGTATCAAATAGTTCAACCATCCCTTTACAAACATCAATACCATATTCTAAACTATATTTTTCTATCAAAAATTTAACGGACTCTATTTGTTTATCAGTATATTTCTGATAATATCTATATCCTCTCCAATTTTTACCTAAATCTATAACATCTTCTTCAGGTACTTTACTATTAACGTATGTAAAATATTCCCCCTTAACTGATTTAACTAATGGTCCGTAGTTACAAATCTCAATACCTATAGATTGTTCATTTAACTCTCTATTATTAGAATTTTTAGTACCTAAATGATGTGCCCATTGTTCAACAGGTAATCCTTGTACTATAACACCATCCCAATCGGTATTACCATCTCTAGTGGATTTTCCTCCAACAACAAATTGAGTGGCGACTCTTAATGGTCTACCACCTTTAGTCCTGTCTCTATCCCATGAACTGAATACCCAATCTGGTCTGTGACTACCTGCCGTGTGGTGTAAAACTATGGTCTTTTTGTCTGTTTTATTTGAATAATACTCATCCCCCTCTAAATATTGTTTTTTTATTTCAATTTTTTTCATATCTTTGTCTATGTATAATAATAAATATAACTATGAACAATATTAATTTTTTCGCAGATAGACTTAGAAAAATTGGTGACGAAGCACTAAAGGAAGCCTTGTACCTAAATTTGAATGTTAACGAAGTTTTATTGTCGTATGAAATTGCGGGAATTCCTTCACCAATTATGATTAAGAGAAATACGTTAGCGTACATTGAAAGAGGATGGGGTAACGGTTATGTTAAAATTATTCCATCACATAAAGACTACGGAAAGGGTTATGACGATATCGATGTAAGTATACATGGTGGTTTAACATTTTCAGAAATCATACAATCAGGTGATGAATGGCCTGAAGGTCATTGGGTAGGTTTCGATACCGCACACTCAAATGACGACCTTACATCGTGGCCTAAAGAATTGGTCATAGATGAAACTAAAGATTTATTTAGTCAAATTTATAAAATTAAAAGATAGTGAATTTATGAAGATTTTATTTAAACTATTTTTAATAATTTTAACTTTACCATTACATAGTCAAACATTAACTATTGAGAATGATACTATAAAAACTGATATTTTTGATGTTGTATATTCTGAAGAATTAGAACAACCCTTATGGATATCATACAAAGTATTATGTCCGATGGGAACTCAGAGTAGAAGTGGTTTAAATTTCTATACAAATGATAGTATTCAAACCTCAAATAATCAGGATTATAAAGACAATGTTTGGGATAGAGGTCATTTAGCTCCCGCAGCAGCATTTAACTGTGATAGAGAAACACTTAAAAAAACATTTACATATTTAAATTGCGTACTACAACATGAAGGATTAAATCGTGGACCGTGGAGAGAATTAGAAGAATTTGAAAGAGGGTTATCAAAAGTTTATGATAATGTTTGGGTAG
>JAHZJR010000049.1 GCA_022600805.1 Pseudomonadota bacterium | reverse complement strand
TAGTCTGTATGCTGCTAAAGTCTTAGGCCCATCGCGCTCATCTGAAGGCATGGTTTTATATTATATTTTGGAACTATACAATCATCTATGAATTGGATTTTTACTATTTTCTTGTTGCTGTCATCAGTTGTTATGGCCGATGATAAAATTGAACTGTCGCTTAGCTCTGGCGAAACTATTATTGCGGACACTTTTAATGCTGATGGCGATACTTTGTATCTTTATTTGCCATCAGAGCGTGGCTTTGGTAAAGGTCATATCCCCACTGCTCAACAATTAGCCTTTGAAGGGTCTGATGTTTGGGTGCTGGATTTGCATGCCAGTTATATGGTGGCCAAGAATCGCAGTAGTGTCAGCAAATTTAATATTGATGATTTAGTTGAGCTAATTGGCTTGACTCAGAGCAAAGGCTTTAAGCGGCTGTTCTTTGTCACCTCAGGAAGGGGGGCGCAGCTTGCCTTAAAAGCGGCTCATCAATGGCAATCCCAACATGCCGATAGCACCTATTTAAAAGGCCATATTTTTCATTCGCCACACCTTATTAAAGGCAAACCTTTGCTTGGCACTAAAGCTGAGTATGTAGCGGTAGCTAAGGCAAGCAACCTGCCTGTTTATATGATTTTGCCACAGTATGGTACTAAATATTTTCGGGCAGAGGAGATTGTCAAAACTCTGAAATTAGGTGGTAGTTCAGTATTTGTACACCGTTTAAAGGATGTTCGTGGTGGCTTTCATATGCGCAATGAAGAAGATTTAACGCAAGCAGATCTAAAAGCCAAAGCTGATTTGAGTAATACTTACTTACAGGCAACTAGCTTGCTTTCTAGTGTTAAGTCTATGTCGCCGGTGACGCTAGCAAAAGATACTGTTGTTAAACACAACAATGCTTTTAGTGAGCCAACGCTCAAGCCGTACAAAGGCAAAAGGCGTATTGCATTACAACTCAAAGATATTCAAGGTCAACAAGTTAAATTGAGTGATTATAAAGGTCAAGTTGTTTTACTTAATTTTTGGGCGAGCTGGTGCAAGCCTTGCATTAAAGAAATCCCTTCTTTATCTAGGCTTGGTGAGCAGCTAAAAATGCAAAATTTTAAAATTATTACTGTCAATGTCGGCGAGTCAGCACGTGAGATTAATGAGTTTAAAAAGCGTATCAAATTTGACTTGCCTATCTTATTAGATGACTCTGGTCAGGCAGTGCAAGACTGGGGTGTGTATGCTTATCCATCTAACTTTCTATTGGATAAAAATGGTATTATTCATTACACCTATCGTGGTGCGCTAGAGTGGGATGCACCTGTAATTGTTAACACGATTAAAACATTACTTTGACAAAACGCCCTGTGATTATTGTTGATGCGAACGCTGCTGGACGAGGCAATTGCTCATATCAACAAGCTATAACTACCAACCTAAATTTAACAAGTAATATTAGTGAAGAACAGTTTGGGGGATTTTGCCTCTATGGAAGCTAATTTTAAAAAATACGATGTTATTATTATTGGTGCGGGCGCTGCAGGATTAATGTGTGCCATTGAAGCTCATAAGCGTGGACGCACAGTTCTTATTCTTGAAAGGGCTAACAAAGCTGGAAAAAAAATCTTGATCTCTGGTGGCGGTCGATGTAACTTTACCAATCTTTATATTGAGCCAGAGTCTTATCTTTCTAACAATCCTCACTTTTGCAAATCCGCTCTATCACGTTATACACAATGGGATTTTATAGCGCTACTAGAATCTGCCCAACTGAGCTGGACTGAAAAAACGCTTGGACAATTATTTTGTGATCAAAAGTCAGGTGCTGTGCTACACATGTTGCTAGATGAATGCGCACAAGCAGAGTTAAAGTTGTCGTGTGAAATTAGTCAAGTTACATTTGAGTCACATTACAGTGTGCACACTAATCAAGGTAATTTTCAGGCAGAATCGCTGGTAATAGCAACGGGTGGGCCGAGTATTCCAAAAATGGGCGCCAGTGATTTCGGTCTGCAAATTGCCAAACAATTTGGACTTAAATCAGTCGGATTTAAGCCAGCCTTAGTGCCACTGACTTTCCATCAGCACGATATTGATACCTACTTTAAGCATCTTTCTGGGCTTTCACTCGAAGCTATTGTGAACTGTCATCAAGCCAGTTTTAGAGAGCAACTGTTAATTACCCATCGGGGGTTGAGCGGTCCGGCTATCTTGCAGATATCCTCTTATTGGCATAAAGGTGATGCTATTGAAATAAACTTATTGCCTGATGTGGATGCAAGCGAATATTTATTAAATCAGCAACAAGCACGAGGCAAAGCTGAGCTTAAAACAATTTTGGGAGAATTTTTTTCCAAACGTCTGGCTGAGCGCCTAGCTAATACGCTAAGCACAAAGGCATTGGCAGAAGTAACTTTGGGTGAAATTAATCAACATGATCTTAAGGCTTTTGGCCACTGTTTAAATCATTGGATGTTGGTGCCTAGTGGTACCGAAGGGTTACGTACAGCAGAGGTATGTACGGGCGGTGTGGCAACTGATGAGCTCTCTTCTAAAACGCTAGAATCAAGTAAGCAGCCCGGGCTGTATTTTATTGGTGAAACGGTTGATGTTACTGGCTGGCTCGGAGGCTACAATTTCCAGTGGGCTTGGTCATCTGGCTGGGCGGCAGGGCAAGTGGTTTAATCGAAAACCATTTATATCCCTAAGTTTTGTGTATGATTATTTTATACATAAACAAAACTGAGTATTAATGATCAAATTTGGCGAACAAGTTAGTGGCTATGAAATGCGCGTATTTAACGAACGAGAGGTTCGAGCAGCTGCAGGCATTGTTTTTTTGTTTGCGTTTATGGCGTTTATGAACGGTTTCTTAACTGGAAATAATGAGCCGACCAAACTGATGGTTTCGGTTTTTTTATTTGATTTTTTTATTCGAATTTTTATTAACCCTAAATACGCCCCTTCGATGGTGGTTGGGCGTTGGATGGTGAATAATCAAAAGCCGGAATATACCGATGCCGCACCCAAACGCTGGGCTTGGAGTATCGGTTTTGTGTTGGCTGCAATCATGTTTTATTTGGTGGTGCTAAATGAGATTCGTGGCCCAATTAACATTCTCACTTGTGCCTTGTGTTTGAGTTTATTGTTTTTTGAAGCAGTTTTTGGTATTTGCGTAGGCTGTAAAATTTATAATTTGGTGCATACTGAAAAAGTTAAGCATTGTCCTGGTGAGGCGTGCGACTTAACTCGTGGTAGAGATGAAATTCAAACTTTAAGCCCGGCACAAAAAGCCATTTTCACTCTGTCAATGCTGGTGCTTTTTTACTTGGCATTTGGCGGTATTATTGAATTTTTAATTTTTGGGGAATAAAATGAAGCTATTAAATACTTTATTTGTACTTTTGTTGCCAGTCATGGCTCAAGCAATGCCAGATTTTTTGGTTGATTCGGATTGGCTTGCAGATAATATTGAAAATGAGAATTTGATTGTACTTGAGGTGCGATATCACCCACATCGTTATCATACTATAGGCCATATTCCAGGGGCAATACAAGTAAAGCGTTTTAAAGATTTGGCTGATAATCAATCCTTGAATGTAACGCGTTTTCCCTCTAGAGAGCAATTTCAAACCACACTGCGTAAATGGGGTGTAAAGAAAGATTCGACAATTGTTATTTACGATGATACCCGTACAGTAACTGCAGCTCGATTATGGGTGCTATTAAAATTATATGGATTTGAGGAGTCTCAATTAAAAATTCTTAACGGTGGCACCATAGCATGGAGTGCGTTTGAGGACATTACTCAAGACGTGCCTCTTGCAAGGGAAGCTAGTAATATCGTTCTATCTGAGGCTGATGAATCTATGATTGTTGAGTTTCCTCAGATTTATGATTTTATTACCTCAAATCGCCCAAATAACATTACGCTAATTGATGCCCGTCCGCCAGAGCGATATGCTGGTGGTAGCTCTCATGGTGTGCAAGAAGGCCATATTCCCGGCGCCATTAACATCGTAAGTATGGATGGTACAGATGCTCAATCTCAAACTTGGCTAGAGGATGATGAGTTGGCAGATTTATACCAATCTGTACCTAAAAACAATACTGTGTATGTTTATTGTGACGATGGTTTTCGCATGAGTCAAGCCTTCTTGCAGCTTAAGCATTTAGGCTACAAAGATGTAAGGCTTTACAATGGTGGTTGGTCGCATTGGGGAAATTGGTTAGATTTGCCTACAGTAAAAGGCGATAAGCCATATGATGATATTTTTGATCTTTAAGAAGTTAACGAGCTTTTAGTTTTTTGTTAATTAATATATATTGAAAAAAATTGAAAAATAATATGAAACGAATAATTATATTTTTAATGTTAATTGTCAATATAACAATAGCGCAAGCCGCACTCAATGTGCAAAAAGTTGTTGATAATGTTTATGCACTGGAGGGTGAAACCACTCAACGCTCACCCACTAACTTTGGTAACAATTCAACGCACGGCGTTATTATTACCAAAGAAGGTGTAATTTTGATCGACTCAGGCGCCAGCCTTTTGGGTGCTGAGGAAATTCACAAAGCTATCCAGACATTAACTGACCAGCCTGTCAAAATTGTTATCAACAGCGGTGGTCAAGATCATCGCTGGCTCGGTAATGATTATTTCCAGCAGCTTGGCGCCAGAATTATATCTTCAGCAAAAACGCATCAAGATCAAAAAGCAAGAACTGATTATCATTTAAATAGATTGGGTGGTCTTATTCATGAGAGTCTTGATGGCACCATTCCTTTTTATTCGACTGAAACTTTTGATGAAAAAATGAAGCTTACACTGGGTAATGTAGATTTAGAGCTATACCATTTTGGCGCGGCGCATACCGTAGGCGATATTATTGTTTGGATGCCAAGTACACAAACTATGTTTACGGGTGATATTGTATTTAATGACAGGATGCTTGGCATTGGTCCTGCGAGAAATTCTCAAAGTTGGGTTGACGTCTTTGATAAAATGGCTAGTTTTAAGCCAAAGCATATTGTGCCTGGGCATGGCCGGGTGTCCGATTTGCCTACAGCTACTAAAAATACCCAACAATATTTAAACTTTTTAAATATTGAAATTGCCAAAATTTTAGAGCAAGATGGCGATATGTTACAGGCTAGCCAAATTGATCAGTCAAAGTTTCATTTTTTAAGTGGCCATGAATCAATTGCAGGTAGAAACGCCCAGTGGGTGTTCGAACAAATGGAATTTGACTATTGATTAACAAGGAGAAAAGTATGAAGGGTATTCGATATTTATTTGCCGTCTCATGGACGTTAATTGCACTGGGTGCAGTTGCGGTTTTTGGCTTGAGTAATGATACTCAAGATAAAGAGAATGCTGAGGAAAAAACAGCGAAAGAGTGTGAAATTCCTGCCTTTGCAAAAGCCATTGGGCATGAAGATAAATGGCTATTACACAACGGTTGCCCACCCAGAAAAGTTGAGCAGAAAAGTGATGAAAAATAGCGGTTATTAAAATTTTCAAAATTTTTCTAATAAGCAATAATTTAAGAGTAATAGACACCAAAAACCCCTTTAAAACAGAGTTTTAAAGGGGTTTTTGGTTTATTTTTGGCGTATTTAACCAGCCATCTTTAAAATTTACAAAATTTTTATACGATATTACAGGCTTCGTCAAAGCTAAGGCGTGGACTTCTTGGGAAAATTTTACTTGCGTCACCTTTTCCGATAGCGCAAAGAAAGATCGATTTGGTTTTGCCATCAGGGAAAAATTCAGCATCTAAAGTATTGCTATTAAAGCCACCCATTGGGCCACAATCTAGCCCAACTGAGCGGGCTGCCAGCATAAAGTAGGCACCTTGCAAAGTGGCATTCATTTCTCCTGCTGATTTGATCTTTGCATCATTGCCTGCGTACCAACTTCTTGCATCGGTATGTGGGAATAAAAAAGGTAGTTTTTCATAAAATTCTGTGTCATAACTAATGATTGCCACCACGGGCGCTGCCATGGCTTTGTCTATATTGCCTTCATCTAGATGGGTCTTGAGCTGTTGCTTTGCAGTATCTGATTTGACAAAAGTAATGCGAGCAGGTGAATTGTTGGCAGCAGTGGGACCAAATTTCATTAAATCATAAATTTTCTGAATTTGTTCATCGGTTACGCTCTCTTTAAGCCAACCATTGTGGCTGCGTGCGTTTATAAATAAAGTCTCTAAAGCGGTTTGATCTAGCATTAAAATATCCCAATAAAATTAAAAAAATAATATGTTAGATTATATATTTTTCAACGCTTCGCTGTCAGACAAATTCAAAGACCATTTGACAAAGGTGGAAATAGAATTTAAATGCGTGGATGATAAAAGCTTTGGATCGGTTCAAGGTGAAATTGTCTCAATTGCTGACGATACGAATGACTCGGTACTAGATGAACTGCAAAATGTATATGATGAATTACAAGATGAGTTAGAGGTAATGTTAGAGCAAACCGATGACGCGTTAATGATGAATGCTGCAGGTATGGCAGTGCAACTCAAAGATGGTAGTATGTGTACACTGCGAGTGTCGCCAGATGTGGTTACTCGAATTTTGACAGTGTTAGAATTTGATGAGTTGCAAGCGTTTGTAGAGAATATTGCCAAAAGTGTAGAGGATCCAGATGATGGCCACTTTTGCCATAATACCTAGGAGTAAGAAGTGAACGAATATTTTGTGATAGTATCATTTGAGTTAAATAGCAAAGACTTGTTCGAAGATTGGAAGACGCTGTCCAAAGAAATTGATGACGATATTGCTCAGGCTGATGGTTTTATTTCACGTGATTCAGGTATTGATGAAAATGGACGGATTTATTGTTTAATAAAGTGGCAAAGTAAGGCGCACCATCAAAGCTTTAGAGAGCAACTAGAAGCGAGAGAAAGCTGGCCTAAAAATATGGAAAGATTTGGCGCTATTGCCAATATCAGTACAATGACACCTAACAACTTAAAGGTTTTTTAAACATGAAAAAAATTAGTATTATTGGTTCTGGTTTTGCCGGGTTAACCGCTGTTCGAACTATTCGAAAAAAAGATAAAGAAGCTGAAATTACGTTAATTTCACCTAAGGCAGAGTTGGTTTATATGCCGAGTTTAATTTGGGTGCCATCTGGTGCAGCAGGCGAAAAAGACATTGTCATTCCGTTAGATAATTTTTTCAAACGCATGAATGTAGTTCATATCGTAAGTAGCGTAACTGGATTAGAAAACAAAGGTAGGTCAGTAGTAACGCCAATTGGCACCTATGATAATGACGCGTTAATTATTGCTTCAGGTGGGCGTTTTATTAAAAAACTGCCAGGCATCGAGCATGCGATTACACCGTGTGAAGGCATGGAGGCGGCCGAGGCGATTCGTGATCGTGTCAAGTCAATGGATGGCGGTGATATTGCTGTTGGATTTAGTGGTAATCCAAAAGAGCCGAGTGCAATGCGTGGTGGGCCGATGTTTGAATTTTTGTTTGGATTGGACACACAGTTACGTGCAGAAGGACGACGTGATAAATTTAACTTGACCTTCTTTACTCCGGCGCCTAAGCCTGGCGCACGTCTTGGAGAAAAGGCAGTTGATGGCTTATTAAGTGAGATGAAAAAACGTAATATTGTTACGCACCTGGGCAATAAAATGAAAAAATTTACCGCCGATAAGGTAATTACCGAGGGTGGTGAATTTAATGCGGATTTAATCTTGTTTATGCCCGGCATGACAGGCAACACTTGGTTTGACAATACTAATCTTGCGCGTAGCGAAGGCGGATTATTAAAGGCTAATAAATTCTGTGAAGTCGAGGGCGCTGACAAAGTCTTTGTTGCCGGTGATTCTGGTTCGTTTCCAGGGCCAGAGTGGATGCCAAAACAAGCGCACATGGCTGATCTTCAGGCTGAAGCTGCAGCTAAAAATGCAGTGGACATGCTTGATGGAAAAGCGGCTAGCCACACATTTAAAATTGAACTGATGTGTATTGTGGATTCCAACAACAAAGGTATGTATGTATCCCGAAATTTAAAAGGTGGGTTAATGTTGCCAAATTGCAGGCTCATGCACATCGCCAAAAAAGTATTCGGTTGGTGGTATTTGCGCCAGTATCGATAAGTTGTCTAAAATTAAATTACAAGGTTTTTAGTTATGTCTGATTGTCTGTTTTGCAAAATTATTAAAGGCGATATTCCTGCTAATAAGATTTTTGAAGATGAAGAGGTGTTAGCATTTCATGATATTGGCGCTCAAGCGCCGCATCATTTTTTAGTCATTCCAAAGCAACACATTGCCACTATTAATGACGCTAACGATCCAGTTTTAATTGGAAAATTAATCCTAACAGCTAGAAAAATTGCCCAAGATTTAGGTTTTGCAGATGATGGCTATCGTGTGGTGATGAATTGTAATGAGGATGGTGGGCAGACGGTTTACCATATCCACCTTCATTGTTTAGGTGGGCGTTCGTTGTCTTGGCCACCAGGCTAACTTAAGTTAACCCCTTCCTAAGATAAGATTTTTTTATAATATAAAATCTTATTTTTTATAACGGTATCTATCAAAATTATTTATCTTAAATAAGATAAAATTTATGCTTTGAATTTATTTTTTAATATTGAGCATCCTATGAGTAATGAATTTTTAGATAGACACATCGGCCCAAGCGCTGACGACATTATCTCTATGTTAAATAGTATTAATTGCAAATCAGTTGATGAAGTTGTTGCTCAAACTGTGCCAGAATCAATTTTATTTGGCAATCGCATGAATGTAGAAGAAGGGTTGACAGAGCGAGATAGTTTAGAGCTGGCAACGCAACTTGCCGGTGAGAATATATTAGCTACGAATTTTATTGGCCAGGGTTATTACGGCACACTCATGCCAAGTGTTATTCAGCGTAATATCCTAGAAAATCCTGGTTGGTATACGGCTTATACACCATACCAAGCAGAGATTTCTCAAGGTCGATTGGAGATGCTCTTAAATTTCCAACAAATGATTATCGATTTAACGGGGATGGATATTTCTAATGCCTCCTTGCTTGACGAGCCAACCGCCTGCGCTGAGGCTATGATGATGGCTAAGCGCACCAATCGAAAAAATAAGTCAAATCGATTTTTAGTTGATAGAAATACCAATGCCCAAACGATTACTATTTTACAAACGCGTGCCAAGCCGCTTGGCATTGAGCTGGTTATAGAAGATGTTCAAAATAATAATTTTTCTGATTGTTTTGCCGTGCTTATGCAGTCTCCAGGTACGAATGGTGAGGTGCGTGATTTGAGTTCTGACATTGCCAAAGCTAAAGATAATGGTGCATTAACCATTGTTGCTTGTGATGTTTTGGCGCTAGCATTGATCAAAACGCCAGCGGAAATGGGTGCTGATATTGCAGTGGGTAACTCACAGCGTTTTGGTGTGCCGATGGGTTTTGGTGGCCCACATGCGGCTTACTTGGCCACGCGTGATGAATTTAAGCGCATGGTACCTGGGCGCCTTATTGGTGTATCACAAGATGTTTTGGGCAATCCAGCCATGCGCATGTCTTTGCAAACGCGTGAGCAGCATATTCGTCGTGATAAAGCCACCAGTAATATTTGTACAGCGCAAGTTTTATTGGCTGTATTGGCGGCTGCTTACGGCATTTATCATGGTGCAGCAGGGTTAAAGAAAATTGCTAGTAAGGTGCACGCCAAGGCGGCCAGTCTTGCGGCGAGCTTGCAGGCGGCTGGGTTCGATCTGGCGGCTGAACAATTTTTCGACACGATTACGATTAATACGGATAATGCACAAGCATTGTTTAAGCTGGCACAACAAGCGAGTATTAATTTGCGCCTATTGAGTGACACTCAGTTGAGCATTGCAGTGGATGAAACAACTACTGAGGCGGAATTATCAAACCTTTTAAATGTTTTTTCGGTGAGTGAATTGACAAACTCAGAGGGTGTATTGTCTCAACATATGATGCGTAAAACTGCGTATCTAACACACTCGGTGTTTAGTAATTATCATAGCGAAACTGAAATGATGCGTTATTTAAAGCGTCTAGAAAATAAAGACATTGCGCTTAACCATTCGATGATCGCACTGGGCTCTTGTACAATGAAGCTTAATGCGGCGACACAAATGTATCCAATTAGTTTGCCAGGTTTTTCAAAACTTCATCCTTATGCACCAACTGAGCAAACCAAAGGTTATCAGCAGTTGTTTAAAGATTTGGAACATTCTTTGTGCGAGGTAACTGGTTATGATGCAGTCTCTTTGCAACCCAATGCCGGCTCACAAGGTGAGTTTGCAGGATTGCTTGCCATTCATGCCTATCATGATTCACGCGGTGATGCGCACCGTAACATTTGTTTGATTCCATCTTCAGCGCATGGAACTAATCCAGCCAGTGCGATTATGGCAGGCATGAAAGTGGTTATTGTAAAGTGCGATGAATCCGGTAATATTGACATTGATGATTTAAAGGCTAAAGTAGAAAAGCATGCAGACAATCTCTCTGCTATTATGGTGACTTATCCATCAACACATGGCGTATTTGAAGTAGCGATTAAAGAAATTTGTGAAATTATTCATGCTGCTGGTGGCCAGGTTTATTTAGATGGGGCAAACTTAAATGCAATGGTGGGGGTTACGCGTATGGGTGAGTTTGGTGCTGATGTATCGCACATCAATTTGCATAAAACCTTTGCCATTCCTCATGGTGGTGGTGGTCCAGGTATGGGGCCAATCGGAGTAAAGGCGCATTTAGCTGAGTTTTTGCCAGGCAATCCATTAGAAAAAGATTCAAATGCGGTGTCTGCTGCTATGTATGGTTCAGCTTCAATTTTGCCAATTTCTTGGAGTTATATCAAGCTGTTGGGTAAATATGGCATGCAGCGTTCAACTGAAGTGGCAATTGTAAGTGCCAACTATATTGCGAATGCTTTGGCGAAAAGTTTTCCAATTTTGTATCGTGGCGATCAAGGTATGGTGGCGCACGAGTGTATTATTGATATTCGCCCCTTAAAAGAGCAAAGTGGCATCTCTGAAGAAGATATCGCCAAGCGTTTAATGGATTACGGATTTCACTCGCCAACCATGAGTTTTCCAGTGGCAGGAACGCTAATGATCGAGCCAACAGAAAGTGAATCAAAACGTGAAATAGATCGCTTTATTACTGCGATGATTAGTATTCATGATGAAATTCAAAAGGTGATTGATGGTCGCTGGGATAAAGACAATAATCCGCTTAAAAATGCACCACATACCGCACATGAAATGAGCACTGAGTGGACTTACCCATACACAAGGCAAGAGGCTGTATATCCAGTTGAATCATTGGTAGCAAATAAATACTTTCCACCTGTTAAGCGCATCGATAACGTCTATGGCGATCGAAATCTTTTTTGTTCATGTGTGAGCACTAAAGACTTTGCATAATTTAGCTTTTCTTATCTGAAAGTTGCATTAAAATAGCTCAAAACTTTTGTATAAAAGTGAGTTATTTCCAGGGGGAAAATGAGCCAAATTGGCCTTGAGCAGCAAAGCGTCGCAGAGTTTTCAGAGCGCGCTTATCTTGATTATTCAATGTACGTCATTCTTGATCGTGCTTTGCCGTTTGTCGGCGATGGCCTCAAGCCAGTACAACGCCGTATCATTTATGCGATGAGTGAATTGGGGCTTAAATCAACCGCTAAATTTAAAAAATCAGCGCGTACTGTCGGTGATGTATTAGGTAAGTTTCATCCGCATGGCGACAGTGCTTGTTATGAAGCAATGGTACTCATGGCTCAGCCATTTTCTTATCGTTACCCATTTATTGATGGTCAAGGTAATTGGGGTGCACCGGATGATCCAAAATCTTTTGCGGCGATGCGTTACACAGAAAGCAAGTTGTCGCGTTATGCAGATTTGTTGCTCTCAGAGATAAATCAAGGTACAGCGATTTGGATAGATAATTTTGATGGCTCGTTACAAGAGCCTCAAAACTTACCAGCACAAGTGCCAAACTTATTGCTTAATGGCACTTCAGGTATTGCAGTTGGCATGGCAACAGATGTGCCACCGCATAATTTGACAGAAGTGGCCAATGCATGCATCCAGCTATTGGATAAGCCTTCGAGTGATTTAGATGAGATTATGCAAATTATTCCTGCGCCAGATTATCCGACCAATGCCAATATTGTTTCTAGCGCCAAGGATTTAAAACAAATTTATGAAACTGGTCACGGCTCGGTTAAGATGCGTGCGACTTACCAAAAAGAAAGTGGCGATATTGTCATTGAAACTCTGCCCTTTCAAACTTCTGGGTCTAAAGTGATTGCTCAAATAGCAGCCCAAATGCGATCAAAGAAACTACCGTTGGTTGATGATATTCGTGATGAATCAGACCATGAAAATCCAACTCGAATTGTTATTGTGCCACGCTCTAATCGAGTAGATGTAGATAGTTTAATGCTACATTTATTTGCAACAACCGATCTTGAGAAGAATTATCGCGTTAACATGAATGTGATTGGTCTAGATGGCAAGCCTCAAGTGAAGCCTTTGGTGCCAATGCTTAAAGAGTGGCTAACCTATAGAACGCAGATTGTTACCAAGCGACTCAACCATCGTCTGGATAAAATTTTGGCACGTTTGCACATCTTAGAAGGTTTGTTGGTCGCTTTTTTGAATATCGATGAAGTGATTGCCATTATTCGTGAAAACGACAAACCTAAGCCAATTTTAATGGCGCACTTTAAGTTGAGCGAAACTCAAGCTGAGGCAATTTTAGAACTTAAGTTGCGTCATTTGGCAAAGCTTGAAGAGGTAAAAATTCAGTCGGAACAGGAAGCGCTGAATGCTGAAAAAGAAAAATTAGAGTTGTTGTTGTCAAGTGATACGCGCCTTAAAACTTATATCAAAAAAGAGCTAAAAGCAATTATTAATGAGTTTGGCGATGAACGTAGGTCTTGCATTAAAACAGATGTGAATGCTGCACAAGCGTTTAACGAAGATGATCTCGTAGCAGCTGAAAATGTCACAGTCGTGTTAAGTGACAAAGGCTGGGTTCGTAGCGCTAAAGGCCATGATATCGATCCAACAACCTTGAATTATAAATCAGGCGATAATTATTTAACCAGTGTTCAAGGGCGGAGTAATAAAAACGCGATTTTTATTGATTCTACAGGGCGCTCTTATTCGTTACTTGCAAGTTCATTGCCAAGCGCACGAGGTCAAGGCGAGCCGCTAACTGGTCGTCTTTCTCCACCAGCTGAAGCGGAGTTTGTGGATGTGGTGATGGGCGAAGATTCGCAGCATATTTTGCTAGCCTCTGATGCAGGTTATGGATTTATTGGCACACTTGGCGATCTGCTTTCGAAGAAAAAAGCTGGCAAGGCTTCATTAAGTGTGCCAAACGGTGCCAAGGTGATGAAGGTGATTGCTGTCAATGACTTGGACAAACAATATGTTGCTGTAGCAACTAATCGCGGTCGATTACTGGTTTTCTTGGTCTCTGAGCTACCTGTTTTATCTAAAGGCAAGGGTAATAAGCTCATCCAAATTCCAGCTGCAGATCTTAAGGCTAGAGAAGAGTTTGTTGTTAGTACTTGCGTCTTGTTAGAGGCTCAGAATCTTAAGGTGTATGCGGGCAAACGTCATCTAACAATTAAATTCCAGGATTTAACTAATTACATTGGTTCTAGAGCTCGACGTGGGAACCTGCTTCCTAAGGGCTATCAAGGGGTTGACTTGCTTGAGGCAATTGAGTGACAATCACACTGTGATTGAGGGTGTAATAACACCCCTATCAAAGGTATAATTAGTCCTTTTGCCAATTTTTCCGAAATGTTCGTCCTAAAAATTGTTACAGATTTTGCCTCGGCTCACTCGCTGAGAAATTATCCAGGAGATTGCTCCCGCTTGCATGGTCATAATTGGCAGGTGGAAGTACTTGTCGCCTCAAAAGTGCTAGATAATATTGGTATGGCAATTGATTTTCGAGAAATTAAACAACAAACTAAAGCCGTTGTTAAAAGGCTAGATCATCAGTATTTGAATGATGTAGCACCTTTTGATGAGCTTAACCCAACTGCTGAAAATATTGCCAAATATTTTTATGATGAAGTGGGTCAATTAATCAACAATCAGGATGTTCGAGTTAAAGAAGTTACCATTTGGGAAACACTTAGAGCATCTGTTACTTATTCGGAGGATTGATCATGAAATCTTGTGATTTACCTGATACTCAAAACAAACTAGATACCCGTCAAATTATTATTGATCGAGTAGGCATTAAAGATATTTCGCATCCTATTACTTACGTAGATCGTGATGGCAATAAGTTGCCAACCGTGGGAAATTTCACTATGACGGTAACACTGCCTGAAAACGTTAAAGGGACACATATGTCTCGCTTTATTGAAATTTTAAACGAAGGGCCATGTGAATTTAGTAGTAGTAATTTCGGCAAAATTATTGAGAAAGTTCGGGATCGATTAGAATCTGAAACAGCACATATTATTTTAGATTTTCCTTTTTTCCGAAAGAAAAAAGCACCGTCATCAGGCGTTGAGTCAATGATGGATTATCAAGTGACATTATATGGCTCTCTTGATAAAGGTGTCATGGAGACAATGATGAAGGTAGTTGTGCCGGTCACGAGTCTATGTCCTTGCTCTAAGAGTATCTCTAAATACGGTGCGCATAATCAACGCTCTCACATTACTATTAAAGCTAAAGCGGCTATTGGAAAAACTTTGTATTTAGAAGATTTAATTGATCTGGCTGAGAAGAAAGCCTCTTGTGAATTGTATGCGATTTTAAAGCGAGAAGATGAGAAAGTAGTCACCGAAAGAGCGTATGATAACCCTGCGTTTGTTGAGGATTTAGTACGAGATATTGCGGTTGATTTGAATACCAATGATAATATTAATTACTACCGATTAGAATCAGAAAATTTTGAATCGATTCATAATCACTCGGCTTATGCGTTGATCGAAAATCAGAAATAAGCTTATGAAATACAATACTGACAACCTAAGAATTACCTCTAGTGCGCCAATTATGGTGCCTAATGAACTGATGGGGCAATACCCTTTAAGTGAGCAAGGTTCTGTTGGTATCTTTCAAGCACGTGAAACCATTGCCAAAATTTTAACCGGCGAAGATAAGCGTTTAATGGTGATTGTTGGCCCATGTTCAATTCATGATTCTAAAGCTGCGCGCGACTATGCTGAAAAATTAGTCCATTTAAGAGAAGTACTGAAAGAAGATTTATTTATTGTGATGCGCGTGTATTTTGAAAAGCCACGAACAACCATTGGTTGGAAAGGTTTGATTAACGATCCAGATTTAGATGAAAGCTTTAACATTGATAAAGGCCTAAAGATTGCTCGTCACTTGTTAACAGATATTGCCGATATGGGTATGCCTGTTGCAGTAGAGTATCTTGATTTGATCACCCCACAATATATTTCTGATTTGATTTCTTGGGGCGCTATTGGTGCACGCACCACAGAAAGTCAATCACACCGTGAATTAGCTTCCGCCCTGTCTTGTCCGGTAGGTTTTAAAAATGGCACAACTGGCTCGCTTAGAGTTGCTATTGATGCGATCAAATCTGCCGGCAGTCCGCATCATTTATTATCAGTTAATAAAGAAGGTGGTGTGAGTCATTACACCTCCTCAGGCAATGAAAGTACACATATTATTTTGCGTGGTGGCTCAGACGGTACGAATTACGAACAAAACCATGTTGACAGTGCTTCTGAGCAATTATCAAATGAAGGATTAAATCATCGTGTAATGGTTGATTTTTCACATGCTAATAGTGAAAAGCAATTTAAGAACCAATTAAAAGTAGGTGCGAATGTCGCAGAGCAGATTGCATCGGGTTCCGACAAAATATTTGGGGTTATGATTGAGTCAAATATTAATGAAGGTAATCAAGCCATTGGGCCGCTAGATTCGCTTAAATATGGCGTGAGTGTGACTGACAGCTGTATTAACTGGGAAGATACCGAAACCCTACTTAAAATGCTGGCGCAATCTGTACATACTAAAAACACTTAAGCGATTGATTTAACTTAAATTTAACTGCTTGAAATTGTTGCAAATTCCCAATCTTATTTACACATTTTTAGTGTGATAATTCAGTTGTTTAGGGTACAATAAAAGCTCGTTTAATTAAGCAATTTTTTGTATGTCAGATGATACGATAAACACTGAAAATCCAGAAGTTTTCGAGCCTACTTTCCCAATCGTTACTATTGAAGATGAGATGCGTGATTCCTATTTGGAATACGCCATGAGTGTCATCGTTGGCCGCGCTTTGCCAGATGTTCGAGATGGTCTTAAGCCGGTGCATCGTCGCGTACTTTATGCGATGGACGTCTTAGGCAATGATTACAATAAGGCTTACAAAAAATCAGCCCGTATTGTTGGTGACGTGATTGGTAAATACCATCCGCATGGCGATACCGCTGTCTACGATACCATTGTCCGAATGGCGCAGCCTTTCTCAATGCGCAATATCTTGGTAGATGGTCAGGGTAATTTCGGTTCGGTTGATGGTGATTCGGCGGCAGCTATGCGTTATACCGAAATTCGTATGGCCAAGCTTTCACATGAGTTATTACGTGATCTTGATAAAAATACCGTTGACTTTATTGATAACTATGACGGATCAGAATCTGAGCCTAGCGTTTTGCCAACCCGCGTGCCAAATTTATTGGTTAACGGTTCATCTGGTATTGCAGTTGGTATGGCAACCAATATTCCGCCACACAATTTGGGTGAAGTGGTTGAGGCTTGTCTTAAAACCATCGATAACGAAGAGGTAAGTATTGATGAGTTGTTGACAGTTATGCCAGGCCCAGATTTTCCAACGGCCGGTATTATTAATGGCGCCAGCGGCATTCGTCAGGCTTATGAAACCGGAAAAGGAAAGATTTATTTGCGCTCCGTTTCTCACGTTGAAGGCGAAGACAAGCAAAGTATTGTTGTTACAGAGCTTCCGTATCAAGTGAATAAAGCTAAGTTAATTGGTAAGATTGCTGAATTGGTGAAAGATAAACGTATTGATGGTATTACCGGCCTTAGAGATGAGTCTGACAAAGATGGCATGCGTATGGTGATTGAGCTTCGTCGTGGTGAAGTGCCAGAAGTGATGCTTAACAATCTTTACAAGCTTACCGAGATGCAAACCGTGTTTGGTATTAATATGGTGGCAATCGATAAAGGCATGCCTAAGCTCATGACACTTAAAGGTGTATTAGATGCCTTTATTGCACATAGAAGAGATGTGGTGACTCGTCGCTCTATCTTTGATCTTAATAAAGCTAGAAATCGTGCTCACATCTTAGAAGGTTTGTCAGTTGCACTACATAATATCGATGAAATTATCGAGCTTATTAAAGCGGCAACAAACCCAACCGAAGCCAAAGCACAATTGGTTGCAAAAACTTGGCAAGGTAGCGTGATTAAAGATTTGATTGGTGATCGTGATATGGCGATGTTTAAGCCAGAAGATTTGCCAGCTGAGCTTGGTTTGCAGGCCAGTGGCGATTACCAATTATCACAAAAACAAGCGCAAGCGATTCTTGATCTTAAGCTTCATCGTTTAACAGGCCTTGAAAAAGATAAAATATTCGACGAGTTTAATGAATTGTTAGAGCGTATCAAGTACTTACTGGATATATTGCAAAATCCAGATCGCTTGATGCAGGTTATTCGTGACGAGTTAATTGCCATTCGTGATGAATTTGCAACTGTGCGCATGACTCAAATTATCGAACATAAAATTGACCTAACGCTCGAAGATCTAATTGCTCAGGAGGATCGTGTGGTAACACTATCACATGGTGGTTATGTGAAGGCGCAGTCGTTGAGTGATTATCAAGCACAGCGACGTGGTGGTAAGGGTAAAGCGGCCACCAAAATGAAAGATGAAGATTTTGTTGATCAGCTATTTGTGGCGAATTCTCACGATACGGTATTGTGTTTTTCTTCAACAGGTAAGGTTCATTGGCTCAAGGTTTATGAATTGCCAATGGCGTCACGTACCGCTAAAGGCAAACCAATTATTAACCTATTGCCACTAGAAAAAGATGAGGTGATTAACGCCATCCTGCCAGTGTCTGAGTTTACTGATGATCAATTTGTCTTTATGGTGACCAGTAGTGGTACTTGTAAGAAAACTTCGTTGACCAATTTTGCTCGTCCAAGAAAGGGCGGTATTATTGCTATTGAGCTTAGAGATAATGACAAGCTGGTCGGGGTTGAAATTACTTCAGGCAACAATGATATTATGTTATTTTCTGCAAATGGTAAATCGATACGATTTAAAGAGGCAGATGTGCGAGCAGTGGGTCGTACTGCCATTGGTGTTCGCGGTATGAAGCTCGCTGATGACGAAATTGTCTCTGCAATTGTGGCAGATGACTCAAGCCCGATTCTAACAGCTACCGAAAAAGGCTATGGCAAACGTACTGAGCTGGAAGAGTATCGCGCTCAAGCGCGTGGTGGCTCGGGCGTCATCTCTATTAAAACCTCAGAGCGTAACGGCAAGGTGGTTGGTGCCATTCAGGTAACCGATGAAGATGAAATGATGCTTATTTCTAACAAAGGTACCTTAGTTCGTGCGCGAGCGGCGGATGTGTCAATTATTGGTCGTAATACGCAAGGTGTGACGCTCATTAATATCTCTAAAGGTGAGAAGTTAGTTTCTGTGGCTAAAATTGCTGAAACAGAGAGTGATGATCCTGATTTGCAAGTGCAACCTGAAGAATCGTAAAAAAATTAAATCCATCCTCATGAAATGCCGCTTGATTAAGCGGCATTTTTTTTAGTTTTATTGATTTACATCAACTAAATAATAATATTAGATTTTTATAATATAAAGAATTTGATTAATAGGAGGTGAGGCATGAAAAGTAGTGTTTTAGGGTTTGTTTTAGGTGCTGTTGTTACGGCAATAGTAGGTTGGAGTGTCATGCCAAACATGATGCTGAAAGAGACCTAAAGTCCTTATTCGGTTGAAGAGACTGTAGCTAAAATAAAAGTCAATGCTGAAGCTAAAGGTTGGGTAGTTCCAAGTGTTAGTCCGCTTCATCAATCTATTAAGAAGCATAGTGGCGGTAAGCGTGTTATTCCTCCTACTATGCTGGTTAATCTGTGCAATGCTGAACATGCCTATAAAGCGATAGCTCAGGACGACAATAAGAAAATTTCAGTTTTTATGCCATGCACTATTTCAGTTTATGAAAAAAATGATGGCACTACTTGGATAGGCTATATGAATGCTAAGCTACTAGGCGATATGTTTGGCGGTGCGGTGGCTGAAACCATGGCTGAGGTGAATGCCGATCAACAAGATTTTATTAAATTTGTTCGATAATAGGCCAGTTGATAAATTTCTAAAATTTTATAACATGGTAATAAATTAATATCATTTAAGCAGTTAAATAGCGATAAAGTCTGTTAAAAACTCGTAAAAATGGTATTTTTGCATACAAATAAAGGTTATTCTTATACAAAAGGCAGTTCAATTTTAAAATTTTCAATTTTTTAATGGATTGAGTGCAGCAGTTAGTTAACTAGAGGAGTTGGTAATTATGACAATAACAATATGGCAAAGCTTTTTAGGTTGGAGTTTGATTATCCATTGTGGGATTTTGCTTTTGTGGGTAGCGCTTTTAAAATGGATGCCAAGTCCGATTTATAAATTGCATAATTATTGGGTGCCTATAACCAAGCAAGCATTTTCCATGATTCACTACGGTGGCATCGGATTATACAAGCTATTGATTATCGTATTTAATCTCGTGCCTTATTGCGCTTTAATATTGATTGGCTGAACTTGGCGTTAATGCTCTCGAGTCGCTGAGAAGGTGATATCAGGGTGTCGCTCCATAGTGAGTTGCAGGTTGACCATAGATGGCGCTAGATAAGTCAACATGCCTGCTGAATCAATCGCAACATTATTTCCAGCTTTAGCTTTAAGTTGCTCAATGTCTTTGTCACTTCCGCTCACCCAGCGCGCTGTGGCAACCGCAATCGCTTCAAATTGACAATCAACACCGTATTCATACTTAAGGCGATGGGCAACAACATCAAATTGCAAAATACCAACTGCGCCCAAAATTTGCGAAGAATTAATAATTGGACGAAAGACTTGAGTAGCGCCTTCTTCTGAAAGTTGATCCAAGCCTTTTTGCAGGGCTTTGGCTTT
>JAHZJR010000048.1 GCA_022600805.1 Pseudomonadota bacterium | reverse complement strand
AGCTTCTATTTTTTCTAAAGCCTCTTGCAGGTAATTTTCCCCAAAATGTCGCTGCCCTGCGTCAATTGCTTGCTGTAGGTCTGAAGCTGGTTTGGTTTTGCTAACCGCAATTAGTGTTACTTGATTTTTTGTATCAACCGCGTTGATACGACTTTGAACATTTTTTAAATTTTCTTTAATCAAAAGACCGTCTTAGCATCAAAAATCGGGCCATCAACACAAACACGCTTCATCGCCGGGCCAGCGTCAGTCTGCACTTCCACCACACAACCTGCACAACCACCCACTGCGCAGGCCATATTTTCTTCTAGCGAAACCTGGCACGGCAAATCGTACTCTTTGGCGAGTTTTGCAACTGCTTCAAGCATTGGATGTGGGCCGCAAGAATACACTTCAACTTGGGCAAGTTCATCAGCTGATAGGCCGTCTAAATAAACCCTGGCAAGCTCTGTTACGTAGCCTTTAAACACACCCTCATAGTCTTGCAAACTGGCCAAGCGACACGCCACACCCCAGTCCTCTAGTTCAGGCATGGTGTGCGTTGCGCCTTGATAATCTTTACCATCACTCGCTAATTGCTCATCAAAAGGAAACGGCACTTCAGAACCTAAAATAGCAAATGGTTGATAGTCGCTGTCTTTAATATCTTGTGCAATCGCCACCATAGGCGGCATACCTACGCCACCGCCAATTAGCAGTGGGCGCTTTTTATCCGTCATGGTAAAGCCGTTGCCAATTGGGCCGATAACGCTTAATGTTTCGCCAATTTTGCGCTCCGCCAATTGCCTAGTGCCCTCGCCCACAACTTTATACAATAAATCAAAGGTTGCGTTTTCTTTATCAACCGACATGATTGAAATTGGACGTCTCATCGGCAGGGCATCAGAAACCGTAATATGGACAAACTGGCCCGGTTTGGTTTCGTTGGCAATAACGTCTGAAGCTAGCGTTAAAATATATTGGTCGCCTTCGAATTTATAATGCGCCAGAATTTGGCAATCAACTACTTCAATGGTGTTACGATGTGCTTTAGTCATTGCAGGTAATTAGCGTGCCGACGCCATTGTCAGTAAATATTTCTAAAAGAACGGCGTGAGGCACACGTCCATCAATAATATGCGCCGCTTTAACACCATCCTTAACCGCAGATAATGCGCAATCAATTTTAGGCAACATGCCGCCATAAATCGTGCCGTCCTTAATTAAACCATCAACGGTACGTGCATCAAGGCCCGTTAGCAATTCACCATTAGCATCTAACAAGCCTGATGTGTTGGTGAGCAAAATAAGTTTTTCTGCATCAAGCGCTTGGGCGATTGAGCCCGCCACTAAATCCGCATTAATGTTGTACGAAAAACCATCTTCACCCACACCAATTGGCGCAATAACTGGAATGAAATCACCTTTTAGCAATAACTCAATCACCGAGGTGTCTATTTCATCTACCTCGCCCACATGGCCGAGATCAATAATTTCAGAGGTAGGCTCAATATCGTGTTGTAATTTTTTAGCGGTAATCAAACTACCATCTTTACCCGTTAAGCCAATTGAATGCCCACCATGCTGATGAATCAGATTAACAATTTCTTTGTTAACCAGGCCGCCGAGTACCATTTCAACCACGTCCATGGTTTCACTGTCAGTAACTCGCATGCCACCGACAAACTCACTTTGTTTGCCGATTTTTTCTAAGGTTTTGCCGATTTGTGGCCCGCCGCCATGCACCACAATAGGATTCATGCCCACTGATTTCATTAAAACGATATCGCGCGCAAAGCTTGATTTAAGCTCCTCGTCAATCATGGCGTTACCGCCATATTTAATGACAATGGTTTTGCCTTGGAATTTTTGGATATACGGCAAGCTTTCGGTTAGGACGCTGGCGATGTTATGTATATTTTCAGACATAATTAAAATAATTGAAATTTTTAGGTTATTTTACTTAATGAGTGCATGATTAACCGGTTATTTCTTGAACAACCAGAACCACCAAACAATGCTTAAAATTAATATAAATCCAATGATGTTAATAAACACTATCATTTTTCACCACCAAGTCTGATATGACGCAATCGATTAGCATTACTCACCACAGTTAATGAAGATAGTGCCATTGCCGCCCCCGCAAACATGGGATTGAGCAAAATACCAAATAATGGGAATAAAATTCCAGCTGCAACGGGTATGCCCAATGTATTGTATACAAAAGCTCCGAATAGATTTTGTTTGATATTTTTAGTCGTTGATTTAGAAATATAGATCGCATTCACCACACCATATAACGAGCCACGCATTAAAGCGATATCGGCACTTTCAATAGCAACATCTGTACCTGTTCCAATGGCAAAACCAACATCTGCACCTGCTAAAGCTGGGGCGTCATTAATACCATCACCAACCATTCCAACTATATCACCGCCTGATTGCAGTTGTTTTATTTTTTCAGCCTTTTCACTTGGCATTACTTCCGAAACAACATCTGTAATATTGACTGATTTAGCCACAGCTTGCGCGGTCATCTTATTATCACCGGTTAATAATATTACTTTCAAGCCAGACATTTGCATCTGTTTAATGGCCTTAATAGAGTCTGATTTAATAGGGTCTGCAACTGTAATCACAGCGGCAGCTTTATTATTTACAGCTAAGTAAATAGGGGTTTTAGCTTCTTGAGAGCGCAACTTTGATTCTGAGGCTAATTTATCAATATTAATACCGTGCTGTCGCATTAAGCGTTCATTGCCAAACAATACCAACTGTTTGCTTATCTCAGCCTTAACACCCTGGCCTGTTATTGAGTCAAAATTATCACAGGAATGAATATTTAAACCTTGTGATTGCGCATGATCCATAATCGCCTGTGCCAATGGATGTTCGGATGATGCCTCTATAGAGGCTGCAAAGCTTAAACATTCTTGATCAGAAATATGCGCTAAAGACATTATATTTGTGACGCTTGGCTTACCTTGGGTAATGGTTCCGGTTTTATCTAAAACAACAACATTTAGCTTACCAGCTTGTTGCAATGCCTCACCATTACGAATCAATATTCCACGCTCTGCCGCTCTGCCAACGCCAACCATAATTGAAATAGGGGTTGCCAATCCTAACGCACAAGGGCAGGCAATAATTAACACCGTTACTGAAGCTATTAAGGCGAAAGTTACGCTATAGCCAATATTAATCCATATTAAAAAGGTAATAACTGAAATGATTAACACGGTAGGTACGAATATTGCGGATACTTTATCAACCAGTCTACTAATAGCCGGTTTACTGGCTTGAGCCTTGCGCACCATTTCGATAATATGCGCTAAAGCCGTATCTTTGCCAATGCGAGTGGAGATAAACAAAAAAGATCCAGTTTTGTTAATGGTTCCTGCTGTAACTTCATCACCAATATTTTTGGCAACAGGCATTGGCTCACCACTTAGCATTGACTCATCAACACTAGATGAGCCATCAATCAATTTACCATCAACAGGAATTCTCTCCCCAGGACGAACTTTGATAGTTTCAGATAGTCCGACCTGATCAATAGGCAAATCCATTTCTTTACCGTTACGTATCACCAATGCTGTTTTCGGTTGCAATCCAATTAAGCGTTTAATTGCTAGAGAAGTTTTACCACGCGCCTTACTTTCCAGCGCCGAGCCAAGATTAATAAGTGCAATAATGATTGCTGTCGCCTCAAAATAAACATGCTGGGAATTTTCAGGTAAGCTCTCAGGAAGGATAACGACAAGCATTGAAAAAAACCATGCTACGCCCGTGCCTAGCGCTATCAAGGTGTCCATATTAGCACTGTGATTAGAGAATGATTTTATAGCGCCAATATAGAAATGAGCGCCCGAATAATACATGATAAATAAGGTTGCCAAGCCTACAGCCAACCAAAACAATTGATTAGTAATACCCTCTATTGCTGGCAATATGCCCAATAAACTTGCAACAAATAAAGGTATGCCTATTAATGCTGCTACTAAAGATTTTCTGAGTAATTGCTGATAATAAATAAAATCTTGCCGCTCTTTCTCAAGCACCTGATTCGCATCACTTGATGTCAATTCAGTCGCATCATATCCGGCATCTACCACAGACTTAATGAGGCTTTCTACTGAGGCATTGCCCACAATATTGGCCGTATGATTAGCAAAATTAACACTAGCCTTATCAACGCCATTAACCTTATTTAAGGCATCCTCAACGCTGGCAACACATCCAGCGCAACTCATACCTATAATTGATAATCGAATTTCACTCATAATATCAGTCATTAAATTTTTGCTTATGACGCACGTAGGCAATAATATCACTCACTCGCTCTGGTGGTAGCCCCGCAATCTTTGGCATATCACCAAACTGCCAATGATGCTGTCTTACACCGCTTTTGACTGCATAATAAAATGACAAATCTGCATGATGAGAATCTTTATAGGTGTCATCAAGCAATGAGGGGCCTTTTTCAGATCCTAACAAGCCAGTTCCATGACACTCGATACAGGTCTTTTGATATTCAGCCTTACCCTGGGAAATACTGGGCTTGTAGTTAAGCTCGGGGAAAGCCCCCATTCTTGCCATGCGTTTTGATTCAAGCCAGTCACTTTCATCAATGAACAAAAAAGCACTGAATACAAGTATTATTGCAAGTAATAAGAATTTATTCATTTTTCTTTACCCGGCATTAGTACTCCACATTAAAAACAATGCTTATTGTTTAAATCTTGCATCGTATTTTTTCTGAACCGCTTCTGGCCATAAGCTATGAATATAATCAAGCGTTGCTTGTTTTTCAACCTCACTTAACTGATTCTTAAACCCTGGCATAGAGCCGCCTAATTTAATACCACCATTATTAATTGTATTTAACAGTGCTGCTGGCGAATGATGCCAAGCATGCGCTGTACCATTTACCGGTGGGGCGGGAAAATTTCCATCTGCTTGTCTTTGTTTCCAATTTTCAACAAGCCCTTGCCCCTCCTTTCCATGACAAGAGGCGCAGTTTTTTTCAAAAACTGTTTGACCTAATTGCACGCTATCCTCAACTTTATCCTGTGTCTCTGCATTATCAAAACACCCTGTTAAAAATAACGCACTTGATAAAATAATTAACGTTTTCATATTTACTCCTTTTTTTAAATATTCGTCATATACTCTGCTAATATCACTAGTGCTTTAAAACCAAAATCGCACACCAGCAACAACTTGTGAGTCTTCAACATCCTCACCTTCGCTGTTCGCAAAGGTTGCAGTATTTCCGTATTTTTTGCCCCAATTTATACCGATATAAGGTGCAAATTCACGACTTAACTCATAGCGGAGCCTTAATCCTGTTTCAATATTAGACAAGCCCTTTCCTGTGCCAGTTACTTCATCGTCTTTTCCAAATATATTAATCTCCAATTCTGGCGATAAAACCCACTTCTGGCTAAGCATATATTCATATTCAGCATCTAAACGAATTGCAGTTCGCTCAGACTCACCAACAAATAATGATGCATCTATTTCAACCAGATAGGGCGCAACACCTTTAACAGCAATAGTACCCCAAGTTCTGCTTGGTGTTGGCTTGAAGTCTTTCTTTATTCCATATTGTAAGTCCCAAAAAGGAGTGATTGCCTTGCTGTAAAGTATCTGTAGCTCTGCTTCAGTCGTCTTGCCATCTAGCTTCTCACCCTCACTTTTAATCCAAAGTTTTTCAAGGTCTTTTCCAACCCATGCATCAATATTCCAAACCTTAGGGTTGGCACCATTCGCCTTTCTTGTTTCAACTTCACCCATCACTTTGGTCAGTATTGGGTCATCTTCTACGCCCCCTGCATAAGCTTGCACAGAAACAGATAGCAATAAAGCCGTTATTATTTTTAAATTTTTCATTTGATTCTCCTTTTTATTAAACAACATCCACACGGCGGAACATGCCCAACATGTGATAAAGTAAATGACAGTGATATGCCCATGAGCCTTTAGCATCTACCTTGACTCGATAGCTAATTTTTGCACCAGGCTGCACAATAATGGTATGTTTACGCGGGATATACATATTGTCTCCTGTTTCTAAATCACTCCACATGCCGTGCAAGTGCATTGGGTGATTCATCATTGTGTCATTCACAAAGGTAATGCGAACTACTTCGCCAAATTTAAACTGTAATGGCTCTGCATCAGAAAACTTAACCCCATTAATTGACCACATATAACGACTCATGTTGCCGGTTAAGTGAAGCTCGATTTCCCGATCTGGATCTGGATACCCATGGGTCATATTTAGATTATACAAATCAGCATAAGTCAGCACTTTTCTACCGTTATTACGAAGACCAACTCCCGGATCGTCAAGACGATATTGCGGTGATTGCGCTCTTGCATCTACATGCGGGCCAAATTCAGTATCTGCATGGGTTAGCATTGAATCCATGGTTGATATTTTTTTATCGCCCATATTCATCTTCGAGTGATCCATACCTGGCATTGGTTTTGATCGATTCATCTTGGCATGATCCATACCTGGCATTGAGCCATGATCCATACCAGACATACCCATTCCCATATCAGCATGGGTTAAGCTAGGCACAGAGTCTAACTCTGGAACTTCTCCAATCAGAGACTCATTAGGTGTAAGCGTTCCTCTGGCATAGCCAGATCTGGCGATATCTTGAGAAAAAATGGTATAAGCCCTATCATCTTTTGGCTCAACAATGACATCATAAGTTTCGGCTACACCTAGTCTAAATTCATCAATCAATACAGGGTCAATATTTTGACCATCAGCAGAAACCACTGTCATTTTTAATCCGGGAATACGCACATCAAAAAATGTCATTGCTGATCCATTAATAAATCTTAACCTGATTTTTTCGCCCTTATTAAATAACCCTACCCAACCTTTATCTGGCGTTAAGCCATTGGTTAAATAGGTATAAGTGTAGCCAGTTACATCGGACAAATCTCTCTGGCTCATGCGCATCTGATTCCACATCTTTCGATCATTCCAGGTGTTTTCCAAGCCTTTTTGCTCAACATCATTCATTAAGTCTTCATGCGTTCGCTCGTTAAAATTGTAATAATGAGAGAGTTTTTTCAACTTAGAATAAACATCCATTGGATTTTCATCTGTCCAATCAGAAAGCATCACAACATAATCTTGGTCATAAGCCACTGGATCTTTTTCAATTGGATCGATCACGATTGGACCATACAATCCCGTTTGCTCTTGAAATCCTGAATGAGAATGGTACCAATAAGTTCCACTTTGCGCAGCTTTAAAGCGATAAGTAAAGGTCTCGCCTGGGTTAATACCAATGAAATCATTACTAATATTGGGTACGCCATCCATTTCAGATGGCAAGATTAACCCATGCCAATGAATAGAAGTGGGCTCATTTAGATGATTGGTCACATGCAAAACAATATCATCACCCTCCTTAAACCTTAATAAAGGTGCTGGCAGTGAATTGTTGACTGTTGTCGCTTTGCGCTGTGTACCCGTAAAATTAACACTTTGTTCGCCAATATTTAAATTAAAAATATTGCCTTTTAAAGTATTTAAACCACTCTTATTGCCAACACTGGCAAATAGAATGCTTGGATTGATCGCTAGCGCTGTCGCGCCCATTGTCACTCCTGTAACGAACTGTCTTCTCGATAATAATTTATTATTCATCTTTTATCCTTAGTCTAATGACCATGTGTATTTTCTTGATGGTGGTCTTCATCTTTCATTGTTGAATGATCCATATCTTTCATATTCATCTTTAAGAGTTCGCTTGCAGACATATTTGAATGATCCATATCTTTCATTGCATGCTCACTAGTAGACATTTTTGAATGGTCCATGCCATCCATGTTCATTGAGTGAGCATGGTTTGAGCCACCATCTTTTGGCGCGTTATGCCATCTTGCAGCACTATTTGCACTGAGCGTTAATACCGTTATAGCTAAAACTGTGTTTATTATTGTTTTCATATTTTTTTCCTTTTGTTGATTGTTATTAATGACCATGATTATCTGTATCACTATGAGTGGAATTTTTAAGTCCATCGTTAGAGTGAGCGTCATCCTTATCTATTGCTGTGTTATTTTCAGAAGCCTCAAAATGCACTCCATCAGAGTGGCTATGCCCACCTTCGCCAACAAGTTCAAAATACCTATCAGCAGACATTCCTTTTAGTTTTTGAAGAAAGGCTGTCATTTCCCATAATTGTTGATCCGTGTGAAACTCACCCCAAGCAGGCATTCCAGTCATTTTGAAGCCGTTTTTAATCACCCAAAACGTCTCAGCAGGTTTATGCTTGTGTTTATCATCTTTTTGATGAAAAACTGGTGGCTTTGGATACAAAGCTTGATTTAATTCAGAAACTGGTGCACCTGGTGCTAAATGGCACTGGACACACATAGCGTCATAATTTTTTGCCCCGTTGGAGATCATTTTGATATCATCCAAATTGGGGGCTACTATATTTTTAGAGGCTGCATGTACTGATTTATCCCTAACCAACTCAAGTAGTCTAGTGGTGATATCCCAATGCTTGTCAGTTGCCGATACGTTATACACTCCTGAAAACATAAATGCTGCTGCGCCAACTAGACCTACGCCAGCTACGCCTAATACTTTTTTCATATTTAATACCCTTGTATTTAAATTAATAATGGCTTTTAGAGAGTCATAGAAACTCCGCATATTATTTGAGATTTAAAAGAAGATAGAAACCCCAGCCTTGCGAAAGCTAATTTTAAGCAACGCAATTATTTGGATATTTATTTTGTAACACGACAAATAATATTCATCGAAAAATCAACTCAAATAATAACGAAACTAAGGCGATAAAACGCCTGATTAGCAATTAAAGGGTCGGAGGGGGAAGGGTTACTTTTGAAGTAATTGATACATAAGCAGTATCAATCATAGAGGGAATTAATGTGACTAAAGGTGTGGTAATTTTAGAAGAATCGCCTATTCTGCTAATAGCTGCGGAACTTTGAGTGCAATCAGCATGTGTGTGCGTATCCATAGATACATTGTTATCCATGTTACTAATATGAGCACAGTGAACACTAGCAGTATCTGTAGTTTTAGAATCAATGCTTGCTACGGCCAATGCCGCAAACACCAATAATAATAAAGACAGTATGATTTTCATGAAAAAAAATTATATCATAGAAAAATAGCTTGCAAGTCGTTTAAAAAATTATAACCTTTTGCACTTGGTCTTACACGCTTACCCTTCATGATTAACAAATCTAGTGCTTGTGCTTTAGCCAAATATGCCTCAATTGTTTTAATGGATTGCCCAGTATGGCTTTCGAATAAATCAAAATCAAACCCTTTTTTAAGTCTAAGTGCATTCAGCATAAATTCAAAAGTTATATTCTCAATGGCTTCAGTGGTTTTTTTGCAATTTTCAATATAGTCTTTAGGGGCTTTTGATTTAAGCGTTCTGATAATTTTTTGCTCTTGAGCGAGTGTTATTTTGCCGTGTGCACCAGCGCCAATACCGATGTAATCGCCAAATTCCCAATAATTGATATTGTGCTTTGAGGGAATTTTACCAAATGCGGATACTTCATATCTGGAAAATCCATGTTGCTCTAACAAATTAACACCTGCCTCACCCATAGAAAAAAGCTCATCCTCTTTTGGTAGAACTGGTGGGAACTTGGCAAATAAGGTGTTGGGCTCAATAGTGAGTTGATAAAAAGAAATGTGCGTTGGATTTAAATCCAACGCTTGCTGTAGATCGCTCAAACACTCATCGGTAGTCTGTGCTTGCAATCCGTACATTAGGTCAATATTGAAATTATCGAAAATCTTCCCTGCCTGAATGCAAGCATGAAGCGCCTCGTGTGCGCTATGAATACGGCCTAATGTTTTTAAATTTTGATCATTAAAAGACTGTACGCCAATTGATAAACGATTAATACCGATTTGCTTAAAAGCTTTAAATTTTTCAATCTCAAAAGTACCTGGATTAGTCTCGAGCGTAATCTCGATATCGTCATCAAAATTCAAACGCAGTCTAAGCCCTTCAAACAATTTGGATAAATCCTTCTCACTCATTAAACTAGGTGTGCCGCCGCCAATAAAAATTGAGTGAATTGCTCTATTTTGAACATAGCTTAACTCTTGATCAAGATCGTTTAATAGAGCGGTGATATATCCATCTCTATTGTTACCTTCATGGGAGTTGAAATCGCAATAAGGGCATTTTTTCACACACCATGGGTAGTGAATGTATAGCGACAAAGGCGGCAAGACTAACATCTTGGCTTATTTTTTTAACTCTGCCAAAAGAGCTTGCAATGCTTTTCCTCGATGCGAAACGGTATTTTTTTGTTCTGCAGAAAGTTCTGCAGAGGCTTTTTTATGCGTGGGAACATAAAAAATAGGGTCGTAGCCAAAACCATTTTCGCCCGACTTTTCGCGCAAGATTTCACCCTCCCAACCGCGTTGAACAATAATCGGGGTTGGGTCATTAGCATGCTCAACAAATACAATGGCACACCAAAATCGTGCACTGCGCTGACCATCGGGCACATCAACCATTTCATCAAGAATTTTCTGCGTATTAGCCTCATCATCGCCATGATCACCGGCAAAACGTGCAGAGTAAATACCTGGTGCACCATTCAGCGCATCGACTACAATGCCTGAATCATCTGCTAAAGCTGGCAGACCGGATTGCGCTGAAGCATTACGCGCTTTAATCAGGGCGTTTTCAACAAAGGTTAGTCCAGTTTCTGGCACTTCTTCAACCTGCATTTCGTGCATAGAAACCACTTCATACATGCCCGCAAGCATGGTGTTGAATTCACGTATTTTTCCACTGTTATTGCTGGCAAGAATGATTTTTTTCATCGTGTATAATTAATTAGATATTTAGAATTTATGGAGCACATCATGACTCAAGACGAAATGAAATTCGACGTAGCGCAAGCAGCGCTTAAATACGTTGTTAAAGATACTATTATAGGCGTAGGTACTGGCTCTACTGCTAATTTTTTCATTGATGCCTTAGCAACGATGAAAGACGATATTATCGGCGCGGTCGCAAGCTCGGTTGCCACTGCAGAACGCTTAGAAGGACACGGCATTAAAGTATTTGATTTAAATGATGTTGAATCTATTTCTGTTTATATTGATGGTGCCGATGAATCTGATGACGGTCTTAACCTTATCAAGGGTGGTGGTGGCGCACTCACTCGTGAGAAGATTGTTGCTGCAGTTGCCGAACAATTTGTTTGTATTGCCGATGAATCAAAACTGGTATCGGTTATGGGTGACTTTCCTCTACCTGTTGAGGTTATTCCGATGGCAGCCAATCATGTAAAACGCATTATTGAAAAAGAAATTGGTGGACAGGCTATTCTGAGAGACTTTACGACGGATAATGGCAATCATATTTTAGACATTCAAGGCTTAAAAATTACTGACGCTAAAGCACTAGAAACTAAGCTAGACAGTATTGTTGGCATGGTAACAAACGGTCTGTTTGCCAATCGTGGTGCTAATGTTTTATTGTTAGGCACACAAAATGGTGTTAAAGTTGTGGGTGCTTAAAAGCGCCTAAGGCAATTCCTTATAAAGATCGATGCGCTTCTCTAAGCGCTCAATTTCAACATTAATAATATCAAACAGATCTTGTGAGCGAGTTGTTGTTTTCGCTCTTTCGTAACGGTCTATTGCTTGTTCTAGCTTTCCTTGAGCGGCCAGTGCTTTAGCGTTTTGGATGTGTGCTCTGTCCAAACGACCAACATCTACATACAAAGAAGACAATAGCTTATGCGATAGATAGGTGCCTAAGTTTTGCTTTAAATACCGTCTTAAAAGTAAAACGCCTTGCTGAGTTTGGTGATTATCCATATAGGCCTTGGCAGCATAATAGACGCCCGCCTCATTGTGCAAAACAGGTAAAAAATGCTGTTGTGCTGCTTCCAATTGTCCCAATTTTGAATAGATTCTGCCAGCTAAAATATAACTAGGTACGCTCTGATTGAGTGTCAAAAGTTGGGTGATGTAACTCTTAGCAAGCGTATATTTTTGCTCTTCAAATGCATCATAAGCTTGCATATATAAAGTTAATTCTTGGTCTTTTTCTAACTTGATGCGTTTGTGTAAGTGATAATAAAGTTTTGCTTTGATACTTTGGTATTCAAAAGAATCCTCTCGATAATCACCTGTTAGCCGACTAGAGCGTTGCATGGCGTCAGATATTCGATTGATACTAAGCGGATGCGAGCGTAAAAATTCCTGCGCATTAACATCATCTTGGAGTTTCTCAAAAAAATGTGCCATACCACTTGGATCAAAACCAGATTTACTTAGCATGTTTGTACCTATTCGATCTGCCTCCCACTCATGCTCACGTGTGAAATTGATGTTTTGCTGTGCCGTTCCTGCAACCGTTGAAGCAGCAATGGCTTGCGAAGCATTTGAATTGTCAACCAAGGCGGCGGCTAGCATTCCAGCCACCATAATATAGGTTTGTTTATCGGTTTTTTCACTAAAACGACTCAAATGATTTTGAGTAATATGTGCCAATTCATGCGATAAAACGCCCGCTAACTCTGCTTCTGATTCTGAGCTTAGCAGCATGCCAGTATGTACACCGATATAACCATAAGGACCAGCAAAGGCATTAATGCTACTATCATTAAGCATGAAAAAATCAACATGCTTGCCTGGATCTTTACTATAAGTACTGAGCTCACGGCCTAATGCTTTAAGATAAACCTGAGTCTCAACATCAGCAACAACCGCATTAGTATTCCAAATAATTTGCAAAAACTCATTACCTTGTTTTTGCTCTTGCAGGGTTTCAGATAAGTTTACTTGCGGTAAATCTAAGGCGTACGCATTGGCACTTAAATACAAAAAACTCATTATTATCTTTATCATGACTCCATTATATTTGACTCTTTCATGGTGTGCGACTAAAATAGGCGAACTTGTTTACAGAAAAACAAGATTATTTTCACTATATAAAAACAAATAAGGAGTCCACAATGGCTGACGAAACTTTAGATGCATCAGGCTTAAACTGCCCATTACCAATTTTAAAAACTAAGAAAGCATTATCAAAAATGGATGCTGGAAAAGTCTTAGACGTAATTTCTACAGATGCTGGTTCAGTAAAAGACATTGAAGCTTTTTGTAATCAAACTGGCAACAAGCTAGTTTCAACAACTGAAGATGGTGGCAAATACGTTTTCACTATTGAAAAAGTTTAATTTATAATCGCCTCAGAGGAGAATAACTATGTCAGATGACAATAAGATGACTATCATTGCCACTAAAGGCACTTTTGACTGGGCATTTCCGCCTTTCATTATTGCTTCTACGGGCGTTGCTATGGACAAAGAAGTAACTATCTTCTTTACGTTTTACGGTTTGAATCTTTTATTAAAAGATACTTCTAAGCTAAAAGTTTCTCCAATTGGAAATCCTTCTATGCCGATGAAAATGCCTTTTGGCCCTAAGTGGTTACAAAAGATTGATTTTGGCCCTAAAATTCCAAACGTTTTATGGAATATTCCTGGTGCTGAATCTCTAGTAACTTGGATGATGAAAAAAACCATGGCTAAGCATGGCGTTGCTAAGTTAGAAGAGTTACGTTCAATGTGTCAAGAATTTGATGTTAAATTCATTGCTTGTGAAATGACAGTAGAGCTATTTGGCTTTGATAAAGAAGACTTTATCGACGGTGTTGAATTTGCTGGCGCTGCTATGTACTTTGACGAAGCCTCTGGTGGCGACCACCACCTTTACATGTAATTTTTTTCAAATTAACTGTAAAAAAAAACCGCCTTCGGGCGGTTTTTTATTGTCTGCTATATTTGTAACTAAGTCCAATCAAGCATTGGCCAATCTCGTTCCTTTGCAATGGCTTGTAACTTTTGATCCGCATGCACAACTGCAGGATGATCTACCAGCTCTAACATCGGTAAATCATTATGAGAATCTGAATAAAAGTACGCCCCTTTCATACTTTCTCCGGTTTTTTTCAGCCATTGTTTCAAATGGGTAATTTTTCCCTGCTGAAAACAAGGCTCGCCCAGCACTTTACCAGTAAATTGATTATCTTTTACTTCAGGATTGGTGGCCAAAAGATTTTTTATACCGTAGCGCTCAACAATCGGTGCTGTGACAAAACTGTTGGTGGCTGTAATTACTAAGAGTGTGTCGCCTTTGGCTCTATGTTCGTCAACGACTGTCTGCGCTTTAGGAAGTAAAATATCGTTAATTTTTGCTTCCATAAAACGTTGATGCCAAGCATTAAGAGTAGGCATATCGTGCTGTGACAACGGTTCTAAACAAAACTCTAGATATTCGTTAATATCTAGTTTTCCAAGTGCATATTGATCAAAAAAATATTGGTTTTTAGCCTGATAGGTATGTGCATCTACCACGCCAATTTCACTCATAAATTCACCCCAGAGGAAATCACTATCGCCATTAATTAGGGTTTTATCAAGATCAAAAATAGCTAATGCCATTACTACTCCTTAATTTGTGTGATGATATCTTCAATATCATCAACAATGCAAAATAATTCTAAATCAGACTTGGCTATGTACTGATACTGCTCAAGCGTTTTAAGCCAGTTAATCAGTGGCCGCCAAAACACCTCACTTAACAAAAAAATTTTAATCTTTCT
>JAHZJR010000121.1 GCA_022600805.1 Pseudomonadota bacterium | reverse complement strand
GGTAAAAAAATAAAGATATGAGAAATTTAAGAAAAACAATTTTAAAAGAATTATATAAGTCAACATATAATAGTGCATCAGCTAAAGCGATGGAAGAAGAGGATGAAGAACTGGCATTAGATTTTTTGAGACATTCTAATGAAATGGGTATTGATGATAATTTGAGGTATGACCCAACAAAGGTAGCGCATAAAGATGGTGATCACGTTGTATTGGACTTAGATCAAGACGAAGATGAATTTACATACGATGAAGACGATATATCATATCAAGATAACGATTGGTTAGTAATTGATGTAGATGATACAGATGATACTAATTATGATTTTTATGGTGTTGGTTCTTCTGACTTAGACGCAGATGGTATACCTGATGATGTAGATGATGAATTGTCTGTGGATAGATTTAACATCCAACAGAGAATACAAAGTGAACTAAATACAATGTTAAACGAAGGTTCTAAAGGTGAGAACTATATGTTCTTCAGTAACCTTAAACAAATGAGGAGACAATTAGACATTATGATTAATGAGTTCGACTCTAATATGGTTAATGATGTATTAAATAATGGGCATGATTGGGCTGATGATCATATAACTGAGGCTAAGGTTAACATTGATCAAGTATTTGACTTCTTTATGAATAAATTAAAAGATGAAGATGGTGAATACAAAGATGAAGACGATGAGTTTGAGTTTCCTGTGGATAATGATTATGACGATACAGAAGATTATTATACTAGCCACGATAAGTATGGTAACTCTATAAATGATTATATGAAATAAAGTTATGGGAAGATTAGATAAAAAGAAAAGATTAATCATAGAAAGGGCTAACAGAAAAATGTTAGGTGAATCAGAAATGGATTGTCCTGAAGCAACAATGAAAACAGATAAGGGAATTGATTTAAACAAAAAGAATAAAAAGAAGATTGCAGAAAACAATCAGTATGGATTACCAACAGAAGAAGCAAAAGAAAAAGGACAAAGTTGCGCAAACTGCGTTGCGTTTGATACATCAAAAAGAATGAAAGATTGTATGAAAAATCAAACTGGTGAAGTAGGTTACTGTTGGATGCATCATTTTATGTGTTCGGGTAAAAAATGGTGTGATACTTGGGTAGAAGGTGTACCTATTACTTCTGATGATGAGTCTTATAAAAAACAAGAGGGGTAAAATGAAATGTCAGAATTGTAGTTGGAGTTGGGATATTGAAAAGGATGATACACATCCTTTTTTGTGTCATAAGTGTGGATATGACGATGAGTTAGGTAATTTTGATATGAACTCTTTACAAAAATGGGAAGAAGAAAATAATTACCCTTTTGATGAATACATAGAAGAAGGGTATCATATTAGAACATTCTATGGTAATACAGATGATATGGAGTTAGTGTGGCACAGAGATAAAGAAGATAGGATTGTTGAAAGTGTGGGTGATACTGATTGGATGATTCAATTAGATAATGATTTACCGATACCATTAACAGAGAGAACATACATACCAAAAGAAATATATCATAGGGTAATAAAAGGTAATGGTGATTTAACAGTTAAGGTTAAGAAGATATATGATTAAACTTACAAACATATTAAATGAAATGTCTGAAGTCAATGATGACTTAAAAATTGATCTATTGGACACAACTGTTAATAGAAAGATTTTATCTTTAATATTAAAATCTCATCCTGAATTACCCATAAAACTAAAAGATTATATTAGACACAGTGACACTAAACAATATCGTAAGGATTATGTTTATCGAAAAATAGAAGATTTTATAAATACTAAATTAGGTATTAGAGATAGTGAAGTAGTAATCGGTGTTGCATTATTTTATTTAATAAATCCATTAGTTGGTGACCCTAAAACAGAAGAAATGTATGGTGCTAAAGATATATATCATTCGTTTATACAATTTACTGGTGACGAAATAGATGAATTTACGGAAACGGACACAGAAGAATGTGATGAATGTATTGGTTATGGGTATGAAGATTGTGGTTATTGTGATACAGATGGTGAAGAAGTATGTGGTGAATGTGGGGGTGATGGTTTTGTAGAAGATGAAGATGGTGAAGAAGGGGACACTTTAGATTGTGGTACATGTAATGGATCGGGTGTAGTAGAATGTGATGAATGTGGTGGTGCTGCCGAAGTAGACTGTAGAGAGTGTGATGGTAATGGTACAGTTGATGTAGAATATACTAGATATGATTTACCAATCAATACGATGAGGTTTATCTCATTCCAAAAGTTGGACTATCAGAATTTAGACGAATATAAATATACCCCAATTAGCGACTTTCATAGTAAAAACGAAGAAAAAAAATACTTTTTATGGGTTAATGATATAGAATTTGAATCTGCTAGAGATAATACAGATGACTTAGTATATGATAAAAATGAATTAATAGAAACTCAACAAAATAAAATATCTCTTTACGATATTAAATATATGTTATGATTAAATTTAAAAACATATTAAATGAAGATTCAAGTGGTACGGACTATTCTATTACAACCGCATATGTAAAAATTTTTAAAGTATTATTTAAAAACAACATTAAAGGGGAAGAAGTTCTTAAATCCTCAAATTTTATACAGTATAAAATAGGTTTGTCGTTAGAAGAATCCGCAAAGATTGCAATACTATATAAATTTAATTACAAACCAGATGGTGATTTTGATGAAGTTAAAGATTCTCAATGGGTTATACCTTCAGAAGAATCTTTAAGTATATATCATAGGGCGGCTGGTGACTATTTTAATATTACACCCTTTGTTTTTAAATCTTTTTCGAATAACTCTAATAGTCAAGTTTACCAACCAGTTGTCAATATTCCAGTACCACGTAGAAGGGGGATCGATGTCGACACTGTTAAATTACTATTAGCTTCTGATGTGTATGATATTGCATATAATAAAATAAAAAGAAATTTAAGGGATGAGGGTTATGATTATTTTGAATCTGACTTTTTAGAACCTTTTATAGAATTAGATGATGAATCTGCAATGTATAATGCGGAGGAATCTGCGAAAGAAGAATGGGGTAATTACTTAAACAAAAAAGAATCTTTAAAGTTAGCCACAAAAGAAGGGATGATAGAACAAATACATTTAGATGAAGAGTATGAAAATTTAAAATATTATGTGGAAGAATATATTGAGGAAATTGAAGACTTAAAAAAAGAAAAACAAGTATTATCTCACAAAGTAAACAAATTGAACAAAGAGATTCATTTGTTAAGTATGGAAATTGAAAAACTAACTGACACTGTAGATTATGGTGACGATGAAGAAGAGTATTATTCTATGTATGAAGAAGAAGTATCAGAATTAAATGATAGATTGAATGAATATGAATCAATACGTGAAGAACTACTTAATGAGATAGATGATATTGAAACAAAGGTGTACGAAGTAGATGATGAGTTAGAAAGTTATTACGAAGACTATCAATGGTATACCGATGACAAAAAGTTTAAGGAACTTTATATCGAAAAAAGAACAGAACTCATCTTTCAAGAAATGGAAGAATACCCAATGGGTTATGTTTTGGATAGTGAAATCTACTTAGACGATGCGTTAAATGAAGGTATAATATATCTTAATGAAGAAGATGAAACTATCATACATGCAGCGATTGAATTTTACGGAGTAGATGATTTTATTGACGGAACAGTAATTATTAATTCTGAAGATGCGACAAGTGATCAGTTTGGTTTCGAAGACGAACACTTTTATATTTTTATTTCATATTAAATTTGACATAATTGAAAAAAATCCATATTATTGTAATAAAAAAATATGGGTAATTCTAAAGAAAGGGTTGTACACCCTAATCATTACAATAAAGGTATAGAAATGTGGGACTATGC
>JAHZJR010000047.1 GCA_022600805.1 Pseudomonadota bacterium | reverse complement strand
CTGTTACTTCAACAACCGCATCTCTCATTTCATCGCTTACGTCTTGCATAGCGTTCATTGGATTGATAAAGAATGCATTAGCTGTACCCATAGTTAGTACGCCTGCAAGTGTAAAGATTGATGTTAGTTTTTTCATTTTTCCCCTCATATTGTTTTGTTAAATTTTATTGTTAGCAAAGTTGCTTTTCAGGTGAGTATTATACACTAATAATATTAGAAATCAATAATATGCTAATATAAAATCAAACAGTAGTATAATTAAACCAACTAAGGGATAATAAAAACATAAATAACTAGGGGAAGCAAAATGTTTAAAAAAATACTAACACTTGTAGTAGCCATTGGCGCGCTTAATGCTTATGCAGATATTGACATTGTTGATGGCAATAAAATGCTAGAATCAGTCAATAAGCAGATTGTTAATATTAATACTGAAGAGCTGGAACAAATCCTAAACGAAGATCCGAATGTTGTGTTGATTGATGTACGTACGCCTTTTGAGCTTAACTACACAGGCACGATCAAGCGTGGTCAAAATGTTAATATTGTTCGCGGCTGGTTAGAATTTCAAATTGCCGATCACGTTAAATCAAAAGATACGCCAATTATTGTTTATTGCGGACGCAACCTGCGCTCGCCACTCGCGGCCAAAACTTTAGAAAACATGGGTTATACCAATGTTAAAAATTATTCTGATGGATTTTTTGCTTGGAAAGAAGCGCTAAATCCTGTCAAAATCAGCGATTATGAGCCGAGTAATATTTTGTATAGATTGCCAGTAGAAGTGGCAGAAAATGTCTATTCTGCGATTGGTGCTACACAACCGCCAACGTATCAAAATGCTAATCATAACAACAATTTATCTTTTATTGTTACCACTGATGGCGTACTAGTTTTTAATGCAGGAGGTAGTTATTTAATCGCCCAAGCTATGCATGAAGAGATAAAAAAGGTTACTGACCAGCCTGTAAGGTACGTGGTTTTAGAAAATTCACAAAGTCATGCAATTCTTGGTGCCAAATACTGGAAGGAACAGGATGCTATTATCATTGCACATGTTGAGGCAGATAAAAAGATTGTGGAAAGCTCTGTAGAAATATATGAGAGAGCGGCAAGAACACTGCAGGATAAAATTATTGGAAGTGAAATAATTCGTCCAGATCTAACATTTAAAACAAAAATGCCATTGTTGATGGGCGATACTGTCATTGAATTGTTATACATTGGCCCTTCGCATTCACCAGATGATATTCAGCTTTGGATGCCGAAAGAGAAACTATTAATCAGTGGAGATTCGGCATTTAATCAACGTATGTTGCCAGTTTTCCCATACACTGTAGCTTCGGAATGGATAGAGACTTGGGATAAAATCGAAGCGCTTGAGCCTGAAATTATCATTCCTGGTCATGGCGATCCAACCGATCTAGCCACAACTACTAAATTCACAAAAGACTATTTAGTCTTTATGCGCAGCGAGGTGGAAAAGGTACTGGATGATGATGGTGGTTTATATGATGCCTATAATATTGATCAATCAGCTTATCGTGATTGGGGAACCTATAACGAACTTCATAAACAAAATGCAGAGCGTATTTTCAAACAAATGGAGTTTGAATAATTATATTTAACCGCGGTGACAGGCAAGGCCTGTCACCCTAGAGATTTTAGGATTTTTTCCAAACTAAAATTCGATTATTTGCTGGCATTTCATAATCATCAATAAGTGTCAATCCTGCTTGCTCAGCGAGCCGGTTTAGAGCTTCAAAATCACGAATTGAACTTTGTGGGTTTTGCTGTGCAAGCCATAAATCAAACTTAGCATTACTCTCACTGGTGTATTGGCCATTGTAGTTAAACGGCCCATATAAGATAAACAAGCCGTTGGTATTCAGTGTTTCTCCCACCCCTTTAAAGAAGTCTAGCACCATCTCCCAACTCATGATGTGAGTTGTATTGGCAGAAAATATTGCGTCATAGCTTGACTTCGGCCATACATGACAAACATTAAGCGTCAATGCTGTTGGCGTATTGTTTAATTGAGCCTCGTTTATCCAAGCAGTAACACTAGGTAAATACATAGCTTGATCACTTGCCTGCCAAACAAGATGTGGCAATGCTTTGGCAAAATAAACGCAATGCTGGCCTGTACCACTGCCTATTTCTAATACAGATGTGGCCTTGCCAAGTAACGGCTTAATTACCGCTAAAATCGGATCTTTGTTTTGATCGCAAGCGGGCGAGTATTGTTTCATGAGTTTTTATAAGGATTGTGTAAATTGACTTGCTGCATGTAGCGATCAATATGCTCAGCTTCTTGTAGGCAAAAATGTTTAATAGGCTCTTTAAATGCTTCGTCTTTTATCCAATGTGCAGATTGGGTAAGCGTAGGTGTAAAGCCTCGGGCAACCTTGTGTTCGCCTTGAGCGCCAGGCTCAAACACTTGCAGTTTGTGCTTGATGGCGTATTCAATACCTTGATAATAACACGCTTCAAAATGTAGATGATCCACCTGCTCAGAACAACCCCAGTGACGCCCATATAGATGGGTATCGCTCTTAAACATGAGTGATCCAGCGATACATTCACCCTCTAAATCTGCTAAAAATAACAATACTTGATCAGGTAGCGTTTTTCCAATGTTTTTGAAAAAATCAAGATTTAGCGTTGGTATGCCGCTTTTTTCTAAAAACGTTTGATTGTAAAAATTTGAGAAATTTTGCCAATCAAGCTCACTGGCATTGTTTCCTTCTAATTGACGAATCACAACACCTGATTTTTGCACCTTGGCACGCTCTTGTCGGATGTTTTTGCGCTTTTTTTGCTTTAAATGAGCTAAAAAGTCATCAAAATTGGCATAATTGTCATTTTTCCAATGAAATTGACAGTCATTTCTAATAAAAAGGGATTTTTCCTTAAAAAAATCAATCCCGTTGTTTGGAAAAAGGCAATGAAAACTACTGGCGTTAATTTTTTCGCAAATTTTGTAAATGGCGTTAAGCAGCACCGGAAAAACGCGTTTTTCATCAGTTTTTTTGGCCAAAAACCTTACGCCACTTGCCGGCGTATAAGGAATGGCAGAGGTGAGCTTTGGATAATAATTTAATCCGTATTTTTCATACGCATTATGCCAAACATGATCAAACACGAATTCGCCATAGTTGTTATATTTTTCATACAAAATCGCAGCGCCGATTAATTGCTCATTTTCGCTCACAATCACATGTCTAGGAATCCAGCCGAACTTCTCGCCAACGCAGTTAAATTCTTCAAGTGCGTTTAAGAATTCATGTTTGCAAAAAGGGTTGTTATCGGGAATGAGCGCATTCCACTGCGCGAGATCAATATCACTTATTTGATCAACAATTCGAACCTTCATTTAAGCGCCAATTAGTTGTAAATAATTATGGTAGCGCAGCGTATGAATAACGCCTTCTTCTACGGCAGCTTTGATGGCGCATTTGGGTTCATTAATATGGGCGCAATTGCGAAATTTACACTGACCCAGAAACGGCTTAAATTCTCTAAATCCACTCAAAATCTCTTTATCTGTTAGCTCATCTAACTGGAACTCGCGAATGCCTGGAGAATCAATTAAATCACCGCCTGAAGGGATATGATAGAGTGTGGTGTTGGTCGTTGTATGCTTGCCTAATTTACTCTTGGTGGATATTTCATTAACCCTCAAATTTAAATCTGGGATTAACTCATTAATCAGTGAGGATTTTCCAACACCTGATTGACCTAAAAATATGTGAGTTTTATCATTCAGTTGAGTCTTAAAATCAGCAATATTTGTTTGCTCTTTCACACTTAAATAGCTAACGTGGTAGCCAGCTGATTCGTACATAGAAAAATCGTGTTTGACTTGCTCAAAATTATCAGATAATTCGATTTTATTCACCACGATATTAATCGGCAAATTAGCATTTTCAGCCACCACTAAATACCGATCAATTAGCTCAAACTGATAATGTGGCTCAATTGCCACCACCAGCCACAGCTCGTCAATATTCGCAGCAATCAGTTTTTGCGAGCGCATAAGAGAATTATCACGCTCAAGTAGGGCGGTCACTACACCTTCGCCATTGTCAGTGGGTTGAAACAGCACCTGATCGCCCGCTACTGAAAGTTCGATGTTGCGTCTGCCAGTGCATTGTAACAGCTCACCCGATTCGCCCTCAACCAGCAAGCGCTGGCCGTAGCGTGTAATAACTAAACCTGTCTGGGTGTTATCAGCATCCAGCTCAAGATTGGAACAATCATCAGCGGCGCGATTAGCACGAGCAATGCGCTCAGCTTGAATTTTTTCAATGCGCCATTTTTGGCGTCGTGTTAAAGACACCTTGACAGACCTTTATTCTTTAAATTTATAGTATTTGTTGTTTAAGTAATCTAGTACAGCTTTTTCCTCATCGGGAAACCAGCCTAGTTCAAAATTTGAAACACACATGCTGACTTGTCGACGCAAATCAAAGTGGGTGTTCATTTTTGAATGATCGCGTGTGTAGAACGCATCGTCATGGGTGACTAGATGACAAGCCACGCAAGATTCATCGTGTAGCTCTTTACCTTCTTCGTTAGCGATGGTGGTGGTACTGGCTAATAGGGCAGTGGTTAATAATAATGTTTTCATGTTTTTTCTCCGTTAAAGTTTTAGTATACCGCTTATTTTTCTAAAAAGAAAAACTCGGCGTTTAAATAGCTGGCCGTATCTTCAATATCTTGAGCATTCCACTCTAGCTGAAAATAATCACTACAAGCCCCAATCATACCTGCAAGTTCAGTTTTATTGGTCATCTCGTTCCAGCCCAAACTTTGATACGGCGTATGATGGCATTTAGCGCAGCTTTCATCATAAAGTAATTTTCCATCAGCTAAGTTGGGCGCAGCCCAGCTTAAACTTGGCAATAAGCATAAAGCAAGTAGGCTAGTTTTCACTTGCCTTAAGATGATTAATGCGAATCGAGGCCGAAGGATGCGAATCATGAAAAGCAGAATACAACCTATCTGGCGTGAGTGTGGAGGCGTTATCACGATAAAGCTTTACCAAACTTGAAATTAAATCTTTAGCGTGTGTGTGCTTAGCCGCAAAAGCATCTGCCTCAAATTCGTGCTTGCGCGAAAGTGCATTGCTAATCGGCGCGATAAAAAAGCTGAAAACCGGCATTACCAGCATAAATAAAATCAACGCTGTATGGTTAGACGGATTCTCAATACCCAAGCCATTAAAAAACCACAGCTGGGTAATTAAATAGCCCAAAAGCGCTAGACCCAATAAAGAGATGGTAAAAGAAGAAATCATATGCTTGCGGATATGTTTATGATGAAAATGCCCAAGCTCATGCGCTAAAATTGCCTCCACCTCATTATCTTCCATGCCTTCAAGTAGCGTGTCAAAAAACACAATGCGCTTGTTTTTGCCAATGCCGGTAAAGTATGCATTGCCGTGTGATGAGCGCTTAGAACCATCCATCACAAAAACACCATCACTCTTAAAACCAGTACGAGTGAGCAAATGATCAATCTTAGTTTTTAGCTCGAGGTTATCCAGCGGTTTAAATTTGTTAAAAATTGGGGCGATATAAGTCGGGTAAAGCCAAAACATCAAAAGCGAAAACCCAGTAAGAACCAGCCAAACATAAGCCCACCAAAATTCACCCATTTCATTCATCAGCCATAAAATGGCGTAAATCAGCGGTAAGCCAATGATTAGCATGAGTAGCAATTCTTTAAACAAATCCCCAATAAAGGTCTTGGTGTTGGTTTTGTTAAAGCCAAACTTAGCCTCCAACACAAACGTACGATAAATACTAAAAGGCAGGTCAATCAAACTGCCCATAATCATAAGACTGATAATAAACAAAACGCCAGTATTTAGAGTATCGTAGCCTAGCACTTGCCAAGTATGATCAAGCCAATTTAGCCCGCCACCCAGTGTCCAAGCGATTAGCACCACAGTGGAAAATATCACCTCAAAATGATTAACAGCAAGTTTGGCTTGCGTATATTCAGCCGCTTTTTGGTGTTGCTCTAGGGTGATTTTTTCTTGAAACTCAGCAGGTACACTGCCAAATGATTTAGCCACTGCTTTATCTTGGCGCACGTTTAGCCACAAAAGCGTCACAACATAACTCAGCGTTGCGATTAAAAAAACTAAAGTAAATAAATTAAATTCCACGTTCCTCCCAAGAATCGATTATTGAATGGCTTTATTTTACTATTATTTGTCTATATTTTTATAAACATCACCACGACTGTCAATTAATAGAATTTTGAGCAGGTCATCTTCAAGGTTAAATAATATGCGATAGGTTGAAACCCTTAGCCGATAAATAGGTGGCGTGCGCTTTCCAGATAAGCGCTTAATGTCGCCTTTGGGGATATTGACAATGGCACCATAAACTTTCTTTTGGAGTTTTGAATCAAGCTTGGAAAACTTCTTTACAAACTTTTTAGCATAAACAATTTTCACAAATCAAATTGTTTTTTAAAATCAACGTCAGCAATAAACTCATCTTTTGACAAAATTTCCAAAATTTCTTGCTCATCGTCTGCAGCCAATACTAATTCCGCTTGTTGTTTAGTTTTACTGTCATTATTTAAGTATTCGCTTAAGCTTTCACGCATAATTTGCGAAATAGATTTTTTTGAAACAAAGCTATGCGTTCGAGCTTGTTCGTAAAGCGATTCATCGATGGTTAAATTAACTCTATGCATGGGTTTCTCCAATGTGATGTATTGATGTAGTTACATTATAACATCATTTCATTATTTTCTATAATTTTTGTGTGTGGTGCTTAAAAGGTATTATAGGCAAGGCCTATAATACCTTTTAAGGTTATTTGAAAATTTCCAATATTTTGTTATAGGTAAGACCTATGACAAAAAAGCTGAAAAAAGTTGACGTAAAAGGAAAATGCAAAAAAAAACAATTGCAGAGAAAAAGTGACAATTTGTATCAGAACGACATAATATTGTTGACAGTATGATTATTATAGGTATATTAAGGCACTTTATAACTACTCTATGGGGGAGTCAGTATGAAGCGAATCGCTTTATCGGTTGCGGTTGCAGCCAGTCTTGTAGCAGGTGCTGCAACAGCCACAGTATCAAAAGATCTAGCCTATCCATCAGGCAATGTATCTGCTAATGATGTTGCTAATCAAAATTACTTTGTTAATCATTTTTATTCTTTTGACAATTACGGTATTGGTAAAAAGGGCAAAGAGGTTACCGCACTTATATTAAGAGCTAAAGGTTCAAACCCTTTAACGCTTACTTTAGAGCGTTATTTAAATAACAATCCAAAAGCTAAAGGTGTTAACGCACAAGATCTAGCCATTTTCCGCTCAGGAAAGTTAAAAGGCACGGGCATGTTAATAACTGACTTTGTTGATCAAAACAAATCACAATCCTACGAAATCTTCATTCCATCGATTCGTAAAGTGCGTCGTTTTGCCGAGCCAGCACGTGATGATTCATGGGGCGGTTCAGACTTTACCTTTGGCGATGTAACCCTACGTAAGCCAAAGCACGAATCACACGAACTATTAGGTACGGCTAATTTTGCGGGTTGTTTAGGTGTGATGAAAGATATTAAGCGTAATAAGTACACACAAAACGCCAAAATCGAAGCAGATTGTTCTGCAGATGGCAAAGAGGTGTATAAGCTTAAATCAACCGCTAACGATGCCAACTGGTGGTACGACAACCGCGTAAGCTACATCGATGCCAAAACATTTGCCGATTACCGCACAGAGTATTTCAAAGGCGGCAAGCATATTAAAACCATTGACAGATCTTGGGTGTCAGCGGGCTTAGATGATCCACGTGCAAGCTACTGGGGCTATTGGTACGGCACAACGCTAGCAACTGGCCATGAGACTATGGCATTCATCCCATCAAGCGTCACGAAAGTGAACCATAAATATAAGAAAAAGAACTTATGGTCTACACGTACGTTAAAGAAGATGCCTAAGAAAATTAAATAAATTAATCATGGTGCAAGCAAGACTTGCACCATTTTTGTATAAAAGTAAGAAAAATCATAAAACGGGGAAAAAATGAAAAAACAAAACTTAATATTATCAGCTGCCTTAGCAGCGGTATTCTCAGCTTCAACGGCATTTGCCGAAGCTGAGGTTACGGGTAAGATCGTACACGAATCTGCCAAATTTACTACATCTGGCACAACCATTGGTGCAGCTACTGCTCAAGATAAAGAGTACTTTAAGCAAGAAACTTCTGCACGTATCTATATTGATGGTGAAATTGATGAATTACAAGAAGGCGCAACCTACCATGTAGAAGTTCAAGCGTTTAAAGATGGTAAAGCGGGTGTAAATTTTGATGGCAATGAGTCAGATACTCAGCGTGATGCACTGCGTGAAGCGTATGTTGATGGAACGGTTAATGATTGGTCAATTCGTGCTGGTAAGCAACAAGTAGTTTGGGGTACGGCCGACGGCATGAAATTATTAGATGCCATTAATCCTACAGATTTCTCAGAGATGGCACAAAATCAAATGGAAGATTCGCGTATTCCAGTATGGATGATTAATGCTGAAACTACTAATGAAGATGGCTCAGAATATCAAGTAGTTGTGTCACAGCCGAAGAGTAACTTTATTGCTGGCTTATCAACTATTGAAAATAATTCAGAAAGATCCACCACAGCTACACGAAGCGCAGCAACTGGTATGGCAACAGCCATGGTTCATAACACTTCAGCTACTGACCAAGGTCAAGCATTTATTATGAAGGGTGTTGATTCTATTTCTGGCAAGTCAAATGGTATTTTAAATATTGTGCCTGAATTAGCGGAAGTTGCTGCTACATTTGGTCGTTTATCAGCGGGCTTTGCATATAACGGTGGTAATGCTGCAGCGCCATCTTACCATCTAAATAATTGGGTGCATGCAAATGTAAATGATTTTGCTACAAACTCTGGAAATGGTTCTGCCTTTGGTGGAGCTTGTCCTAACATTGGTGTTGGTGCAGATGCTACAACACCTTCTTCAGCTTATTGTTTACAGCAAATTGCAGCAAACACAAACGAAGGTGAGACAAACTTATTGAGTGGCATGGATAGTGCAGCAGTAGGTTTTACAGGTGCTTATTCAGCGGGCGAGACAATCGTAAATGCGCAAGGTACCGGCGGTGGCACAAACGTTACTGGTGACTGGGATACTACAACGCCAGATACTGCTTTTGAATACATGCCAGATGCAACATTCAAAACTTTTGCTACATTTAATTTAGCCAAAACAAAGTATGTTCGTGAAGACAATGACAGCGATCAAAATTTATCGTTGAGATATAAAAACAGTACACCAAGTGGTGTTAACTATTCATTGAATTATATGAATACACTTGATGCAAATCCTCATATTGAGCTTGAATGGCAAAATGCAGCTGGTGCAACATTAACACCAGAACTTACTAAAAATGCTGCTACTGGGTATGTTTCGGTAGGATTGACTGACACGGGGACAACTGAAGCTGAGTCTACATTAGCTTATGGATATGTTGGGTCAACTACTACTCACGGGTTTACGATTGACAATCCTGTTACTTTGGTCTTAAAAGAGAAGTATGCTAGAATTCAAAACATCGGTGGATCGTTTGATACAGCAATTGAAACTTCTGAGTTTGGGCCGGTAGTGTTACGTGGCGAAGCCTTGTACCAGAAAGATGTTATGACGCCTGTGGTTGATAAAGCACAAATGTCAATTGGTAATATGAGCGAAGCATTTACTGCGCATAAGGGTGATAAATTTAAGTATGTGCTTGGTGCGGATATCACAGCGTTAACCAATATGTTGGTATCGTTTCAATTTATTCAAGAGCGAAATCTTGATTTTGTTGATGCAACAACAACTATTGTAGCAACTGACGGAAGTGTGAGTACGATTACTGGCGCAAAGTATACTGCTGATATGCCTACAATGGCAATGGATAATCAGTACCAAAAAGCTGAAGAAAATAAAGAGTTCTATTCTTTATTTTTATCTAAGCCGTTTGGCGCTTCAGCTGAACATAGATTGAATAACATCTTTATGTTTGAAGAAAATGGTGGTAAGTGGAATCGTTTAGATGCTGAATTCTCAATTGATGATGATACTCAAGCTACTGTTGAGTACAACAAATACTGGGGTGACGCAAATACTCAGTTTGGTCAATTAGAAAAATCATCTAATGTCCAAGTTGGCCTTAAATACTCTTTCTAAGAATATTTAAAACCTAAAAAAAGCCTACAGAAATGTGGGCTTTTTTATCCATAGATTATGAGTATTCTTCAGATCTATGGATAAAAAAGCTTCATAATAAATTTATACTTAACATTCTTTACTTGAGGAGAGAATACACATGAATAATTTTGCATCTAAATACGCTGCATTTGTAATTGCCAATCGTAAGGTGATATTAGCCTTAATGGCAGCGTTCACTTTATTTATGGGGTATTTTGTTCAGTTTATTGATATTCGTAATGACCCTGATACTTTACTGCCTGAAACTAACCGCTATGTTGCCACCAATGCTTACGGCGAGCAAAAATTTGGCTTTGGTAATATTATGGTGGTGGGCTTTGTACTTAAAGAATGTGTAGGTGGCAATGATCCTTATGCTGATGCAGATGAAATTGTGCGTTTTGATCCACAAACTGGTTTGCGTATTCATGAGTCGGCTCCGGCCAAGATGACACAAGCCATTTGTGAACAAGCAAATGGTAAGTGGGAAACTAGCGAAGATGTGTATCAGCCGTGGTTTGTTAACATGGTGCAAAAAGCGCATAATGATATGGTGGCACTTGATCATGCGCGCCCGTCCAACTTTATGGATATTGCGGCGCAAAAGATTAAGTACATGGGTACTTCTGAAGATGGCGGTCTTAAGTTTGAAAGGTTGATTCCGGTTGCTGGCATTAACACCACAGACAAGCAAGTGGCTGATACTCAACTTGCGCATTTGAAAAAAGGTATTGAAACTAACCCGGTATTGGCGCCAATGTTAATGCTAAAGCAGGCTAAAGACGGTTCACGTTGTGAGTTTGCACAAGAAGGTTGGTATGACGATGAAGTGTGTAAAGCTAAAGGTTTCTTTATTGTAGGTGACTATGCTGACACGGTTAAAACTGATTACTTGCCATGGGTGTCATCAACCATTGAGTTGGTTGACGCCATTAAGGCGGAACATGGCGACAGAGTAGAGGTGCGTATTGCGGGCGAGCCGTACTTTTTGGCCTTTATGCTGTATGACTTGGTGCAAAAGTGGTGGTTGTTTGCGATTTCATTCTTGATTGTTGTGGGTATGCTTTGGTACCTAAATAAAGGCTGGAGAGGTTCGGTATTTCCACTAATTGGTGTGGTTGCTACTATTGTTATTACACTTGGATTAATGGGTTTTACTGGTTATAAGTTGACAACAATGATGGTACTAACACCAATGTTGTTATTAGCCATTGGTACAGGACACGCGGTGCAAGTTGTGCGTCGTTATCAGAGCGAATTGCATGGTAATGGTATATTGCCACTTAGTGCTGCTGAGCGTGCTATTTCTGCAACGATCGTACCAGCAACACTGGCGATTGTAACGGATATGGTAGGTTTTTTTACTTTGTCATTTGTCGATATTTCATTCTACAAAGCTTATGCATACTTTGGTATGTTTGGCATGATGACCATTCTGATTACCACAACAACCATCGCACCTATTTTAATGGCGATGTTCCCGGGTAAAGATACCAAACAAAATACATCGATGACAGAAGCTTCAGCTTTTGAAAAAGGCATGGCTAAAACACTTACTAGTGTTATCACCGGTAAGATGAAAATAATTCCAATTGGTATGATTGTTGCATTAGTAACATGGTCTGCTGTGCAAACTAAAATTTATGCGCCTACCGAAGAAAAAATTATGCCTGGATTGGAAGTGGGTATTAATTATTCACGTGCAGCATTTAAGTATGACTCTGATGCAAATATTGATCTGCGTCGTTTGGGTGAGGTAATGCCGGGTGTGATTTCTGTAAACATTCCTGTTAAGGGCAAGTCTGAGCATTTTCCAATGTTACCTGCGTGTGAGTATGACGGCTCGCAAGCACCAGGTACGCCTTGTTGGGATGAGGATGAAGACGATCCACAAGGTGCGTTTAATAATGCTGAAGTTCAAGCGGCAATTGAAAAAACTGAGGATTGGATGAGGGCACATCCAAATATTGGCTTTACTGGTTCGTATATTCAGTTTATGAAAATTGTAAACATGCTGATGATGACGCCAGAAGGGCAAGAGCCAGATCTGAAGTATTTTCATGTACCAAATGCAGAATTTATTGCTAAAAATATGGATGTGTACGGCGATGCCGAGGATCCTGAATGGGTGCCTGATGCGAATGAAATTGTCACCGGTTTTAATGGCTTATTGGAAGCCAACACCAGTGCAGGTGATTTAGATTCGTTTGTAGCTAAAGGTTGGAACGAGGGCGTGATTATGGGTTTTGTCAATACAATGGATCCGGTTAAAACACACCAAACGGTTAAAGATATTCAGCAGTTTTTTAAAGATCATCAGCACGAACCTGGATTTGATTTAGTGACTTGGGGCTTTAAATCGGGTGATGTGGTTCATATGCCAGAAAGTGGTAAGACGATCCAGATTGAAGATAGTGGTACAGATACCGTAGCAGTTGGCGGTTTCTTAGGCGCAACGGAAGCAACACACGATGTGGCTATGCAGGAATATTTAACATCGCCATTGATCACAGCACTTGCGATTTTCATTATTGCGGCACTTATTTTTGG
>JAHZJR010000090.1 GCA_022600805.1 Pseudomonadota bacterium | reverse complement strand
TTCCCTGGATAAAGGTATTGCGGATCACCGCGTCCAGCTGACCAGCGTCCTTAGCGGCGCCGAAGCTGGTCTGGCCGGCATCCTTGGCGCTGCGGTACTGAAAGTGCTGCGTCCAGTAGCCAACCCGCGGGTCGCCGGAGAAGATCTTCTGCCACGAGGCGGTCATGGTGACAGTGAGATCCCAGAGCAGCGGGATACCGGGTATCCACGCCCACCTCAGCAGGCCGCGTTTGATGATCACGACCGTCACGACGGTCAGGGCGATTGCGGCGAGCAACTGGTTGGCGATACCGAACAGTGGGAACAGTGCGTTGATTCCACCAAGCGGGTGGGTGACTCCCATCAGCAGGATGCTGCCCCAGGCTGCAACGACGGCGATGCTGCACGTCCAGGCGCCCACCCGCCAACTCGGGTTGCGCAACTTCTTCAGTGGACCACCCAGATTGCTCAGCGAGTCGGAGAGCATGAACCGCCCGACCCGGGTGCCGGCGTCGACCGTGGTCAGAATGAACAATGCCTCGAACATGATCGCGAAGTGGTACCAGAACGACTTCAGGCTGGCACCGCCGAACACCTGGTGCAGAATCTCGGACATGCCGAATGCGAGTGTCGGTGCGCCGCCGGTGCGGGACACGATCGACTCCTCTCCGACGCCTTGCGCGGCATCGGTGATCTCTTGCGCGGTGATCGGCGCGCCGGCCAGGCCGAGACCGTTGACGTAGTCAGCCGCCGTTTGCGCGGTGGCGCCGGTTGAGGCCGACGGTGCGTTCATCACGAAGTACAGGTGCGGGTTGAGTATCGCCGCGGTGATCAGGGCCATGATCGCGACGGACGACTCGGTCAACATGCCGCCGTACCCGATGAGCCGCATCTGGCTTTCCTTCTCCAGCAGCTTCGGTGTGGTCCCCGAGGAGATCAGTGCATGGAAGCCCGACAGCGCACCGCACGCGATGGTGATGAACAGAAATGGAAACAGCGACCCGGCGAACACCGGGCCGGTGCCGCTGGTGGCGAAGGTGGAGATCGCCGGAGCCTCCATCATGGGGCGCGCGATCAGGATCCCGACGGCCAGCAGCGCGATGGTGCCGACTTTCATGAAGGTCGACAGATAATCGCGGGGCGCCAGTAGCAGCCACACCGGCAGGACTGATGCTGCCAGGCCGTAGATGATGATGCACCACGACAAGGTCACCTTCGACAGCGTGAACCACTCTGCACCCCAGGCGGTCTCGGCCACCCAGCCGCCCGAGGCGACCGCCAGCAGTAGCAGCACCAGGCCGATCAGTGAGACCTCGGAGACCCGGCCGGGCCTGAGGAACCGTAGGTAGAGTCCCATGAAGATGGCGATCGGGATCGTCATCGCGATGGAGAACACGCCCCACGGGCTCTCGGCCAGGGCGTTGACGACCACGAGAGCCAGGACCGCGAGCAGGATCATCATGATGACCAGCACGCCTACGATGGCCGCGGCGCCACCGATAGCCCCGAGCTCGTCGCGCGCCATCTGGCCCAGTGAGCGTCCGCGGCGGCGGACCGAGATCGACAGGACAAGGTAGTCCTGGACGCAGCCGGCGACCACGGCGCCGATGATGATCCAAATCGTGCCGGGCAGGTAGCCCATTTGCATGGCGAGCACCGGGCCTACGAGCGGGCCCGCACCGGAGATCGCGGCGAAATGGTGGCCGAAGAGCACCCGCCGGTCGGTGGGCATGTAGTCGGTGCCGTTCTCGAAAATCTCTGCCGGCGTAGCGTTGTCATCGCGCGGGCGGACAACCTTCATCTCGATCAAGCGGGCATAGAAGCGGAATCCGATGACGTAGGTGCAGATCGCGGCGACGACGAACCACACCGCGTTGACGGTCTCGCCGCGGAAAAATGCGATGACCGCCCAGGACACCGCTCCGAGCACGGCGATGGCCGCGAAGATGATCCTGTGTCTGGTGGTGATCGACGTCCGATCGATGATCGCGACCGGCGGCAGCGTCTTGTCTGTACGGACAAAGGTGATGTCGCCGGCGTGCTCTTCGATGCGCTCCGCTGATGCGGCGGTTGGTGTGGCCACGGTCCCTCCTCGTCGCGCGACCCTACGCTGGATCACAAGCCAGCGTTGATCCTTGCACCCGCCAAACGCGGGATGCAGCGAACCCTCGTTTCACGGAGTCAACCTCCCGCGCGGCTACGTCATCGGCTGCGGGCCCACCGGCCTCACTTGACGGCAAATGTGGTCGAAGGCCAGCCCGTCGCGCCGTCGGGCACCACACTGGCCCGCTCGGAGGTCTGCGTGTACCCGGTGTTGTCAGTCGCACGCACAGTGATCTCGTGGATCCCTGGCTCCTGGGCGTACCAATCGAAGCTCCACAGTCGCCAGGTGTCATCGGAGTAACTTGCGCCCAATTCGGCCGGCTTCCAGTCACCGCCATCGATCTGGACTTCGACACCGCGCACGCCGCGGCCCTGTGCCCAGGCGACACCGCCGAACTTCACCGGTCCGACCGGTACGTCTTGACCGGCTCGTGGTACGTCGATGCGGGACTCTGTTTTGATCGGCCCGTGCGCCGACCATCCGCGTCGGGTCCAATAGGCTTTCGCGCGGTCGAAGCGGGTGAGCTCCAAGTCGACCACCCATTTGGTGGCCGAAACATAGCCGTAGAGGCCGGGAACGACCAGCCGTGCTGGATATCCGTGTTCGACGGGCAGGGGCTCGCCGTTCATGCCGATCGCCAGCAACGCGTCTTCTGCGGTGAGTGCTTCTACAGGGGTGCCTGCGCTCCATCCGTCGGACGACATCGACAGCACCATGTCAGCATCGGGGTGTAGTC
>JAHZJR010000046.1 GCA_022600805.1 Pseudomonadota bacterium | reverse complement strand
TGTTAAGCTGATTTTTTTATGAGGAAAATCTCCCGATACGATCGCTAGATAAGTTTTCTTAATTAGCCTATCAGCAAATAATGTTGACAGCGCTTTAGCTATAGCTTTTGAGTGGGCGATCAGCATGATTCCACTGGTTGCACGATCAAGACGGTGCACTAAAAAAGTGGGTCGATCTAATTTTTTCTCAACCAATCTAGTGAGTGCGCAATGATCCCCCCATTTTGAGCCCTGAGAAAATATTCCTGCTGGCTTAAGCCAAATGCTGTAGCCTTTTTTATCTAGGAGTAAGGTGGGTTGTGTTGGTATTGCGGATAAGATTTTTTCATTAAAATAAATAAACACTTCATTGCCAATTTTTAATGGTTTTTTAACACGTCTTACGCGATTGGTTTTTTTGCCCGCTTTAAGCCAAACACAGCCTTTATCTAGTGCGGTTTTTAACACCTGCTTAGAAAGGCTTGTTGCATCAACTAAAGCATCAATGAGTAATTGATTTTCGGTTTTAATGGTAATTTTTCTTTCGATCACTTTGTTACTTGCATGCTTGGCTATAAATTAAAATCATACCTATGAATACACAAACAAGATTTATTTTTAAAGATTTAGACATTCGCGGTCAGCATATTACGTTAAATGAGGCTTGGCAGGCAATGATCCATAATCGAGGTTACTCCTCTTTAGTTCGTCAACTGTTTGGTGAGCTAAGCGCTTTGGGTATTTTTTTGGCCAATGGCATGAAGCATCAAGGTAAATTAACTTTGCAAATTCAGGGCGATGGTATGGTTAATTTATTGCTAGTTGAAGTGACCAATGAGTTTAAAATTCGAGGTATGGTGCGCTCAAAAGGCAACATAACAGTTGACCATTCTTTAGATGAAATCTTAGGAGAAGGTCAAATTGTTGCTACTTTATATAATGCACAAACAGACCACAGTTTTCAATCTCTAGTGCCTAGAAATGCCAAAGGATTAATCGATACGTTTGAGGATTATTTTTCACAGTCAGAGCAACTGGAGTCTAAATTATGGGTAAGCTCAACTGCTGATAATGTGAGTGCAATGTTGTTACAGAAACTACCTAAGGCAGATCAACATGATGATGAAGGTTGGCATAGGGTCGGTACGTTGGCCAACACAGTGACCAATCAAGAGCTAAATGAGTTATCGGTTGAATCACTACTACATCGCCTATTCCATGAAGAAACATTAGAGATATTTAATGCCAATACAGTGACATATGAGTGCACAAAAGACCGCAAACGCTTTGAAAAAATTATCTTTGATTTGGGCGAGCAAGATGCGCGTGCTTTGCTAAAAGAGCGTGGAGAGATAGCCATTCATAATGAAATTTGTAACGAACATCTATTCTTTGATGAACAAGATGTTGATCGTATTTTTGTCACCAAAACTTAACAGGATTAACAATGGAAAATATTATCTGGACGAAACCTGGCTGTTCATATTGTAGTCGAGCTAAGAAAATGTTGGATGAAGAGGGCATTGAATACGAAGTTCGCTTAGTTGACGAGCTTAATTGGACAAACGATGACATGCTTAAAATGGCTCCTAATGAATTGACCTATCCGCAGGTTTTCCTTGGTGAAAAACATGTAGGCGGATGTGATGATCTTGAAGCTTATTTGATGTTGCGTGAGATGGGTATTGAAACATAGATGGTTGTTCGCAAAGCGTACAAGTGCGAACTGCCCCTAAAAAATAGAGATAAAAAAAGGCCGCAAGGCCTTTTAAAATATGGGGCGAGCCCTCAAGAGGGTAAGCCTCACTAATCAAACAAGTTGATAAGTGAGATTAAAAACGGGGTTTGAATATTTACAATAGCTAATGGCGGATGATTTGTCCTAGGTTAATCTATATATTAAGAAAGAGGCGAAGGATGAAAATAATAAAGAAGAGTGATATCATAAAAACAAACAATAGATAATCAATAATTTGACATCAGATTGCGAGTGGAGTACAATTAAATTAAATTTATACGTCATAAGATGAAAATATGCAAGCAAAATTAACATTAAGAATAGAAGAGGAGTTGATAAATACTGCCAAAGTGTATTCAGAGAGAAGCGGAAAGTCAGTTTCAAGGATTGTCGCTGATTTATTTAAATCAATTCAAAACAATAATAGCAATAATGATATTACACAAAATGTAAGCTCATTAAAGGGCGTTATTAAAAATGATACTTCTGTGTCTGATTACAAAATACATCTGGAAAGTAAATACTTATGAAGGTTTTGTTTGATACTAATATTGTGCTCGATCTACTTTTAAATCGAGATGAATTTGTGGATGATGCGTCTATCCTAATTTCAAAAGTTGACACTAATGAAGTTGAAGGCTTCTTATGTGCAACCACTATTACTACAATTCATTATTTATTAGAAAAATCATTAAACACTACCCAGGCGGCAAGACATATAAAAACATTACTTGATATGTTTGACATTGCGCCAGTATCAAATGAAACACTTGAAAAGGCACTAAATCCAAAGTTCACTGATTATGAAGACTCAGTGTTGCATGAAGCGGCGCTAGCAGTTAATGTCAATTCCATTGTAACAAGAGACTATTCTGGTTTTAAAAATGCCACAATTCCAGTTTATACACCGAAAGAGTTGATTGCTATCTTGACTTTAAACAATGATGAAAAATAATTTTTATCCGGGCGAATTCTTGCAAGAGTTGTTGGATGATTACAATATAACAGCCTATCGCTTGTCTAAAGATATTTATGTTCAACAGAGCCGTATTGGTGAGATATTAAAAGGAAGCAGAACTATTACTAGCGATACTGCAATAAGACTTGGAAAATATTTCAATAATTCTCCACAGTATTGGTTGAACTTACAAAATAGCCATGATCTAGCTAATTGCAATGTTGAGAATTATCGTAGCATTAATCCTATTTGAGAGAGTAGCGCAATAGTAAAGTTTTTACAATGCTGTTACTTTTTTCTTTCCGCTTTCTTGTCACTTTCTGAATGTAAGCCATAGCTTCTCCAAATAAAGTGCCCGCAAAAGGGCACGGAAAGAGACTTTCCAGTGACTTTATTTGAATGAAGTTGTCTGCAAACACAGACAGAGTATGGGGCGAGAAACGGGGTTTGAACCTGCAATTGCATCCACAATATCCTTGTATATATCACCACTAAAGCATTTTTGAAATTAAATTTGGTGTATTTTGGTATGTTTTGGAGTACATGTTGTCAAAATGTTGTCATCGAAATATGTCAAGTTTTATGTATAAAAAACTTGACATTATTGCAGCGAATCTGTATCTTGTAACAGTATGAATATTGCCAAGCAAATAAAAGACGATATACAACGATTCAAATTAGGGTCTACATTTGGATATGGAGATTTTAACGTGCCTGCAGAAAAATTAACAACAGCGGCTAAAGCTGTTGAACGGTTGTTAAAGAAAGGAGTGATTAAAAAACTATCAAAAGGGACTTTTTACAAGCCAAAAAAAACATCATTTGGAAACCTTACTCCGTCAAACAATGACGTGATAAAACCTTACTTGTTTGATAACAATAAGCGCATTGCTTATATTACCGGGAATTACCTTTACAATAATCTTGGTTTGACTACGCAAATCCCAAGTACGATTAAAATTGCGTCGTTAAGCAAAAGAATAACGATTAACAAGGGCACTGTAAAAGCTAAACCGGCTAAAAGCTATGTTGAAGTGACTGATAGTAATTATTATTTATTGGGCTTGCTAGATGCATTAAAAGATTTTAATAATATCGCAGATTTAGATGGTAGTTTGGCTATAAAAAGATTAATTTTTTTAATACAGTCATTAGATCAGAGGCAATCCAAAAATATTTTGAAGTGTGCTTATAAATACCCACCAAGAGTCAGAGCTGTATTAGGAGCGATTCTTGAGTTTATACAAGCAGGTATTTTGCTAGATAAGCTTAAGCTAAGCTTAAACCCTTTAAGTAATTATCATTTTTATATTAAAGATGAAAATCTACCAACAATGAAAAACTGGAATATTAAATGAACCTACATGCAAATAGAGATCTGTTTAAACAAGCCATAGTTATTACTGCTCAAAAAATTCAGTTACCAGAAATTTATGTAGAGAAAGATTACTGGGTTACATTTACCCTGCATAGTATATTTCACTCAAAATTAAAGAACAGTGTAATTTTCAAGGGTGGCACTGCCTTGTCAAAATGTTACGGAATGATTGATCGCTTTTCTGAAGATATAGATTTGGTTTTATTGCGAGATGGTAGTGAAAGTAGTAATCAGCTTAAAAATAAATTAAAAGCAGTATCGGAATTAATTTCTGAACAAATACCAGAAGTTGAGCGTATTGGAATTACCAACAAAAAAGGCATGATTAGAAAAACTGCGCACAATTATCCAAAGGTTTTCAAAGGTGAGTTTGCTCAAGTAAGAAATGATATTATCATTGAGACAGGCTGGCTTGGATCATCTGAACCTTATGAGGCTAAATCGATTCAGTCTTACATTTATGATGCAATAGTGGATAGTGATGTAGATGGTGTTATTGAAAAATTTGATTTATCACCGTTCACGATAAACACTTTATCTATTAGCAGAACTCTTTGTGAAAAGATAATGAGCTTAGTGCGTTTTTCTTGTGGACAAGATCCAATTAAGGATTTGAATAATAAAATACGACATATTTATGATATTCATCAATTGTTAAATAATAATCAATTAAGTGAGTTTTTTAATTCTAAAGAATTTGACGACATGTTAATGCAAGTTGCAATAGAAGACATATCTAGCTTTAAAAATAACAAAGATTGGATATCTGTACATCCAAAAGAGGCGTTAATATTTTCTGATATAGAAAATACTTGGGCAAAGTTATCAAAAACTTACAATACAGATTTTAGTGAATTGGTCTTTGGCAATCTTCCCGCTGAAAAAGACGTTATTGCAACGTTAGCAAAAGTGGCTGGAAAATTGTCAACAATAGATTGGATGGTTTCATCTAGCAATTCTAATTAGTAAATAAATTTTGGGTTGAAGCCCGTTGCTAATTTTCTAACTTTTTTATTTTTAAATGAGTGTAGAAACCCATATATAATCATGGTTTTAAGGGTTTTTAAGATTGAAAATAAAAAGCTATTTATGGAAAATTCCTGAAATTTTGACGACAAAAAGTTGTCAAAAAAGACAGTGAAAACTTTAAGAAACCCTATCGCAATAGGGTGTGTAATGGGGCGAGAAACGGGGCTTGAACCCGCGACAACCGGAATCACAATCCGGGGCTCTACCAACTGCCTCGCTTCGCTCAACCCCCTTGTGTTACACACAAGGAACGCTTTAATAAGCTTTTAAACATCTTCAGCCAAGGTTAAAAATTGTTGAGTACATTATACATTATTACCAGTCTGAATATGCAACTGTACGGAAAACTGTACGGAATCTACAAATAGGTATACGCACTTAAAGATTAGGCCAGTTGAGCAAGACTAGAGAATAGAAGGACTGTTGAAAGATCTCTCCCTATCCCTTTGGTGTAATAGAGTGGCTGTCAAGACAAGCCAGGCTAAGGATGCTCCATCTGAAGCGGGAATACTCAATGCATTTAATGGCATATTCGTACTAGAAATTGAGATGTACGCTTAAACTTTTTGGGTCGTTTTAGTCTGTAAACCACCCCGTTGAGTTATAATAATTTTATGAAATACACACTTCTACTACTCACACTAATCCTAACCACAGCCCAAGCCAACCTAGGCACATTCGACAAGCAAGGTAGATTCATCTACCCAGCAACTAACAAGCCCTACACAGGCAACCTAGACGTAATCAATAATGACTGGGGTGTTGATGCTGTTGAGATTAATAAGAACTATGTTGATGGTGTGCTTCACGGTGAAGAGAAGTCATACTATCAATCAGGCAAACTTAGGTCAGTAGGTAGTTTTAAGAGAGGCATATTAGACGGCATTGTTACTGGTTACTATGAAGACGGTACTATTCAAGTAAGAGCAATATATGACAACGGTGTTAAGCAAGGTAGAGTTATTCATTACTATCCTAATGGTACTAAACAAGTAGAATCGTTCTACACTGATGATAAGTTTGATGGTGTTCGTAGTACTTGGTATGAGAATGGTAAACCTATGGAAGTTACCCCCTATTCAAAAGGATTGCTTCACGGTACTGGTAGAACATACTATGAATCAGGTGGTGTATTTGAAGAGGCTAAGTTTGAACACGGTACGCCAAAGTATATGATTATTTATAACGAAGATGGCAGTATTGCTGATAAGAAAGGTTTCTTTGATAGGAAGTTAATTGATAGGATTGTTGGATGAATAAACTTATTTTAATAAGTCTACTGGCATTGAATTTGAATTAAAGCATAATTTTTAACGACTCTAAAAACCAATACGTAAAAATACCGACTTCTCAGTGTGTGTATTTTTATAGTACTTGTCAGTATATTCAGACGACTTATGATTAAATCCAATCGATATTCGATTATCTATTTTGTGAATAAGCTTAATACTTTCAAACGATGGCAAGTCAACATTGTTTAAATGAAAAATCTCTTTACTAATATCAACAGTCAAATTATTAATAGGCTTAAACTTTAAGCCAAAAACATCCTTTCTTCCCTCGTGTTTAAATGCAGGCAGTTGCCAGCTATAGAGATAAGATAACCCCATATCAACGGCGTATTGAGGGCGTGTGTGTACAATGGTGTACAATGAGTGAAGTTTAGAATACGCTGTTGAAGCATACACAGTAGATGTTGGAGAAATACTGTGAGTAACGCCGACACCAAGACTTCCAGTTTTGGTTTTGATAATATCTCTATCGACCATATTAACACCTCCAAGATTTCCAATTATCAAATCTTCATAGCTTGGAAGAACTGAAGGTCTAGAGGAGTTTGTGCTTTGATAGTCTCCAGTAATGTAATAAGGAGTGCTGCCTATTGACTTGTTAAATGCAACACTCCAGCTGTCATCAGAAGTTGCGGATGGTAAGGTAGAGTACAAAGGCTGAACGTTTGTTGAACAGCATTGAGGGATAAATATTACCTCTGTATTTGAGCTGGTTTTTAAAGTTGCAATATCAACATAAGAGTCACCAGGAAATAAAGAAGATAGTAATAATGGAATCAGAACAAAATCCCTGCCCATATTATTATCAAGATTTTGCTCATCGGTTGATGAATTGAAGTTGACCGTTGTAGTATTATCAATTGAAGTGGTACTTGTGGTAACTACGGTTGCTCCAGAAATAGAGACAGAAGAAGTGGAGATAGATTCGGTATTGGTTACATTAACTTTAGCAGACCCAGAAATAGAAATATCAGCTTGAGATTGTATTGAAACAAATAGAGTTAGCAATAAAGAACGACTGGACAAAGATATCATCTTATGAGGGTATTCTGAGTCACTAATTGGAGATGCTAATAGTCACTAATAACATTATTCCAAAGAAGGATTGTGGGTGTTTTATATTCATTATAATTTAATGTAAATTTCCAACTGGTGCTAATGCTTTACCCACATTTAGCTTTCCGTGTCCGTACACAGCGTCCACACCTGCAACACCCAAATCATCTGCAGTGTGCAGAATTGTTGTCGCTGTTTGCGCGCCGCTAAGATTAGGAAACTTGTGACGAACTAACGCGGCAGCGCCAGCAACACGCGGTGCAGCAAATGAGTTTCCGTGCGTGCCGCCATCGCTAGCCGTTGTTATATAATCAGAAGATGTAACAATAAACTGGTTTTTATGGGTTTCTCCAGCTTGATTTGACCAAGATGGAATGTTATCACTACTATCAACCTCACCAGCATAAATTACATTACTTGAATCTAAGCCTTTGTATGTCCAAGTGTTGCAATTTGCAACTGTCATCGTAGCGTTATTAGGGCAGGTAGTAAACCCACCTCTGCCTGTTTTACCAGGGCTATCAGATCTAGTTCCAGTCCAATTACTATGTTGGGCAGCAACTGTAATAACGGCATTTGAACTCTCTAAGTCTCTTACAAAGTCAGTTAGAATGGCGTCAACACTTGGGTTACCTGCTAGAGATGATGGGGCAACACCTATCGAGGTTGTTATCACATCAGATGCCATTGTCGCCAAGTTATCAGCAGTGTTTATAACAGCCTCAGCACCAAACTCATTTCTCGATGCACCAGGTGCTATATTATGCGCAATATCACTTACTAGCCTACCGTGACCTCCAGCGCTAAAAGCACCATCAAGAACAGTAATAGTCTTGCCTTTGCCAGTCCATCCATCTAGATGAGCTTGTTCTACGCCTGGAACATTAAGTCTAGAATATATATCACTCACTGTTGTACTCACAGCATTATTTGCCGTTAAGAACTCTTGTACATAAGTTGCGCCTAGTTTTGTATCGGCAGTGCCCTGCGTCATATTAAATCCGTCGATAGCTGTTGGTGTTGGCTGAGTGGCAGCAGAACTACCTCCACCACCGCCACAACCAGTTAGTAACAATGTCGAACCCACTAATCCTGTTAATACTATTGCTTTAATATTCATACTTTTCTCCTATTTAGACCCAATTGCCCAGTTAAACTTATGTTCGTAATTAATTGATACTCGTGTGTTTCTATTGTATTCAGGCTGTGTAAATGGCTCTAATGTTGCCAAGTTATCACAGAAGAATTGCTTGTCCATTCCGCTATCATCTGTACAAGAGGTTTCAGTAGTTTTGCCGCCTAGCTTTGTAGATGCTCCAAATTTGATATGACTATCTTCATCAATAAATGTAAGCTGAGTTATGCCTACTGCTAGCGCTTTTGACCTTGTTCGTTTTTGAGACTTTAGACCGTTGTCATAGTTAAGGTCGATACGAGTATCCGTATCTAATATGAGATAGCCAGCCATACTAAACTGTTGATTGTCTACCTTATAAAAATGAGTGATGTTATGAGTGATGTTGTTAGTATCTGTAGCCAATGTAGGTACTTGCTCATCATATGTCCCTCCACTGACTATCTGGGATGCCACAATACAAGCTCCTAAGAAACAACTCATTGGTCAACCTTTGAATTAATTAATGACAAATTATACATATGGGTTAATATACACTATTATTAAGTAGCTCATTATTGACTTTACATTTGTTAAGAGTATTATGAAAAATACTTACAATTAAACTAAGAAGGAAGAAGTGAAACATAGCACTGTTAAAACTTGGTATGAGAACGGTAACGTAATGAAGTTAATTCCTTACTCAAAAGGTATGGTTCACAGTACACTAGAGACTTACTATGAATCAGGTGGTGTATTTGAGGAAGTTGAGTTTAACTTCGGCACACCTAAGTATATGAAAAACTATCTTGAAGATGGGACTATTGCTGATGAGAAAGGTTTCTTTGATAGGAAGTTAATTGAGAGGATTGTTGGATGATTAAAAATATAGATGATGAAAAAGATATTGATGCTATATTTGACTTAGCGTCAAAATACCATACAGGCGATGGCGTTGAACAAGATTACGAGAAAGCAATCGAGCTTTATGAATCCATTGCCGATAAAGATTCTGTCGCGGCCCACAATTTGGCGTTAATTTATTGCGGTGCTTATGGAGAGAATAAAGAGTATTTCAACAAAGGAATATCTTTGTTTATTGAGAATTCTGAAAAAAGTTACGGTCCATCTTGTGCCGAGCTTATGAAGCTTATGATACTTGGTTTTAATATAGAACAAACACACTCAGGAGCTCTTTATTACTTGCAAAAGTGTATAGAGATAAAGCATTATAAAGCCATAGATGATTATTATAGAGTGGTTGCTATAGCTTCTAATATTGGTCTCAATATAGACGATGCCATACGAGTTTTAGAGCCCGATAGTGCAAGAGCTATCAGTGTCGAAAAGCAAATTATTAAAGATAGGACGCCGCCTTCTGCTAGTTGGAGAATTAAAGGGCAGGCTTTATTGGAGCACAATGGTCGAAAAATAGACGAGATAGAAGTGGAGTTTGATAACGATGACCCTGAGGTGATATATTATTTTGATATTAGCAATGCTTTTAGTGGCGATGAATGATTAAGGCTAATGGAGTTGTTGCGGTGTATTTAATGGCGGAGTGAGCTGGTTATGAGAATGATTTTAAGACTGAAAAAGACTGTATTTATTGTCTTTTTACTTGCGGTAAACTTTAGCTTAGCTAAAAACTTGTCTGATGATGAGAAAAGAACAAGTGAATTACTAGCAAAAGATATTGCTTTATGTGCTGGTGACTTTGAGTTTGCTTCCGGGGTATTTTCCAAGTCTTTCCCTGCTTATTCTGAAGAATTAAAAGGTTTATCTAGAGGGTGGGGCCTGGGCTCTTGGTGGCCATACTATTTGGCGGGATATCAGATGGAAGCTGCGAAAGTATTTGCTGTTGCAAAGAAGGATATAAGGGTAAATTATTGGTTCGCAAAGTTTGAGGGCGCCAGCAAGGATGAAATGGTCAATATTATGGAAGACGAACTCACACCAAGGTTAAAGCACTGTACAGATATAGACTTAAAAGTTGTCGAGTTTCAGGATGCTGTTAGGAAAATGTTACTTGGCAGAAAAGATTGATTTTGCAGTGACAGGCGGAATAACATTTGAATCAACAACATACAAGCAAGGACTAGCTCACGGTATAGCTAGAACCTACTGGGAAGAAGGCGATGCGTTTGAAGGAGCTAAGTTTGTAGATGGTATGTCTAAGTATATAACCATCTTTAACGAGGACGGCTCTATTGCTGAGCAGAAGGGATGGATTGATAGGAGGTTAATTGAGAGGATTGTGGGATGATAAAGAAAATAAAGATATTAATTGTGACTATGTTTTTAACTGCTTTTGGCGGTGCTACTTATGCTGACTATAGTGATGGCTGGGGTGCATACTTTGAAGGAGATTACAAAACTGCTTTGAAGGAATGGCAATCATTAGCTGACCAGGGTGATGCTGATGCCCAATACAGCTTAGGTTTAATGTATGCCAAGGGTGATGGTGTACTTAAGGATTATAAACAAGCAGCGAAGTGGTACCAAAAAGCTGCTGACCAAGGTGATGCTGATGCCCAATACATCCTGGGTTTAATGTATGCCAAGGGTGAAGGTGTACTTAAAGATAATAAAGAAGCGGCCAAGTGGCTTCGTAAAGCTGCTGACCAAGGTGATGCTGATGCCCAATACATCCTGGGTTTAATGTATGCCAATGGCGAAGGTGTACTTAAGGATGATAAACAAGCGGCCAAGTGGCTTCGTAAAGCTGCTGAGCAAGGTGATGCTCGTGCACAATCCCGATTAGGTGTGATGTATGCCAATGGCGAAGGTGTACTTAAGGATGATAAACAAGCTGTGAAGTGGTACCGTAAAGCGGCTGACCAGGGTCATACTTCAGCCCAATACAACTTAGGTCTGATGTATGACAATGGCAGAGGCGTACTTAAGGATTATAAACAAGCAGCGAAGTGGTATCAAAAAGCTGCTGACCAGGGTGATGCTGATGCCCAATACAGCTTAGGTTTAATGTATGCCAAGGGTGATGGTGTACTTAAGGATTATAAACAAGCAGCGAAGTGGTATCAAAAAGCTGCTGACCAAGGTGATGCTGATGCCCAATACAACTTAGGTGTGATGTATACCAATGGTGAAGGTGTACCTAAAGATTTAAGTAAGGCAAAATACTGGATTAAGAAAGCTTATGAAAATCCAGACGCATCTGCTAGCCTACTTGGGCTTGCTGAAAAAGGCTGGAACCAACTTGAGCTTTGGAAGTATTGATAATGAAGATTGACAGCTTAACTTTAGGCAGTCATTACAACACAGAGTTCTTCTTTGGTGGCGACAAAACAACTGTCAAGGTTGTATATAAGGATGGAGTATTTTTATTTAGCTCACACAGCTTTATTGAAAATAGCATTACTTCTATAGTGACTAATTGCGAAGTCTTCTAATATAAGTGAGCAGAAGAAAAACCACATCTGAGTTCATTCAAGAGGCTCAGGCTGTCCACGGAGACTTATATGATTACTCTAAGGTTGAATATACTACAAGCAATAATAAAGTTTTAATCATAGACCCTGAATATGGAGAGTTCTGGCAAGCCCCTCTGCTTCATATTAGAGGTAGTGGTCATCCCACTAGGGGGAAGATTAAATCTCAAATATCAGGTACAAAGACAACTGAGCAGTTTATTAAAGAAGCTAGCAAAGTACATAACAATCTATACGACTATTCTAAGACAGAATACGAAGGTGTATTTACAAAAGTAATAGTTATAGACCCCGAATACGGTGAGTTTCTTGTTACTCCTGCTAATCACTTAAAAGGTAGAGGAAATCCTATTCGTGGAGCTAAGAGCACAGCTGATGCCAAACGTCTAACTAAAGAGGAGTTTATTGAAAGAGCTAGAAGAGCACACGGAGGCTTATACGACTACTCAGAGGTCGAATATATTAATGACTTTACTAAAGTTAAGATTATTGACCCAGAGTATGGCGAGTTTTGGCAAATTCCTGGAAACCATATAAAAGGACACGGCAATCCAAGAAGGACTGGTCTTTACAGTCTAACTACAGATGAATTTATAGAAGAAGCTAACAAAGTTCATAACAATTTATATGATTACTCAAAAACTGCCTATAAAAATATGGCGAATAAGGTTTTGATAATCGACCCTGATTATGGCGAATTTTGGCAGCAAGCACAATCTCATTTAAGAGGAAGAGGAAACCCAATTAGAAATGGCGGTATTAAGTTTACTACTGCAGACTTTATAAGAAAATCCAGAGAAGTACACGGTGATTTATATGATTACTCAAAGGTCGATTATGAAAACGCCCATATCAAAGTATTGATTATTGACCCTGAATATGGAGAGTTTTGTCAAGCCCCTAAACATCATCTTAATGGAAGCAACAACCCTGCCAGAGTTGGTGGTGTAGCTGACACTCAGCAAGACTTTATTAGAAAGGCTAAAGAGGTGCACGGTGATTTATATGATTATTCGTTGGTCAAATATGTAAATTCACTAACCAAGGTAAAGATTATTGACCCTGATTACGGAGTATTTGAACAGTCTCCAAGTAGTCATCTTATTGGCTCTGATAGTCCTGGTCGCTCAGGTGCTGCGATTAGTGATAAACAAAGAATGAGCCAAGAGGAATTTGTTAATAGAGTCACTAAAATTCACAAAGGTTTGTATGATTACAGCAAAGTCAATTATCAAGGTTATAATGAACCAGTAACAATTATTGACCCTGAGTATGGAGAGTTTGAACAGAAGCCATCAAGCCATTTAAAGGGTAGTGGTCATATGAATAGAGCTCACTTTGGTTTTAATATTAACCTTCCTGCAATCCTCTATTATCTTAAAGTTCAAGGCGGCAAGGGTTATAAGATTGGAATTACAAATAGAACTGTTGCTGAGAGATTTGTTGGAGAAGCTGATAAGATTGAAGTTATAAAGACTTGGTATTATGAAAGTGGCAAGGATGCCAGAGATAGAGAGCAAGAAGTGTTATCTAAATACAAGCCTATGAAGTATATTGGTGAGCATTTATTGAGTAGTGGTAACACAGAACTATTCAATAAAGACATATTGGAATTAGATGTATGAGACTATTATTAATCACAGCTTTATTAATTACCTTTCAAGTACAAGCAGCACCTCAATATGGCACAGTAACAGTATCAAAAGTAATCAGTGTCTACGATGGCGATACCTTCAGAGTAAACATAGACTCACTGCCTCCTATAGTAGGCAAGAACATAGCTATTAGAGTGAATGGAGTAGATACTCCAGAGATAAGAGGAAAGTGTCAGTATGAGAAGGATTTGGCTCTTGAAGCTAGAGACTTTGTTAGAGTTAAACTAGCTAATGCTAAAGAGATTAAGTTGACTAATTTACAGAGGGGTAAGTACTTTAGAGTAGTTGCTAATGTGGTTGTTGATGGTGTTAGTTTGGAGCAAGAACTACTTGATAATAAGTTGGCTTATCGTTATGATGGTGGTAAGAAATTGAGTTGGTGTAAATAAGGAATAAATTATGAATATTGTAACTGCTGTTTTTTTATCTTTGTCTTTGTCTTTATCTTTATCAGTTTCGGCAAAAGAAATTGAAGGATTGTTTGGCTTCCAATTAAAAGAGAATGTTCTAAATTACGTTTCTGAAAGTTTTTTAGAAACAAACAAATCAAAGCATCAAGAAAGTTTTGATAATTATTTCGATTTGCGTATAACAGATAAAATATCCAATAAAAATCCTTACTTTGATAGCTACTGGCTGGGTGTTGATAACAATAATAAAGTACACCAAATATCAGCAAATAAGAGTAGTGTAAATCTTGAAGTATGTTTATCTTAAATAGAATCTTTGAAGGATTATTTTATAAATAAATATAAATCAAATTTTGAGTATTCAGAGGGAAATTACTCAGACTTTAAGACATACAGAAATTATTTGCGTACGGATAATAATAACCACTATCTGTCTTTGCAATGCCACTTGGATTACAATAATAATTCTGTAAAATCACAAATAATGTTGCGCACTAGAAAAATGGGTAAAGCTATTAATAATTTTTACAATTCAGGTATTTAAAATTACTAAACCTCACATCTAACCCAGTTTCTCCTGTCGCCCTCACTTCTAAACTAAGGGTGAATTACGCTCTTTCATATAAGACTTTAACTTCTATAAAAATGCGTGCAGTTTTGCGTGCAGTTGATAGGAGTTTTCTATGGCTACAATTCAAAAAATAAGGCGTACCCACGATATTGCCTATCGTGTTCTCATACCAAGTTCTGTGAAGACCATCTAGCTCGCC
>JAHZJR010000109.1 GCA_022600805.1 Pseudomonadota bacterium | reverse complement strand
GGGGCCGGTCGAGAGCGCGAAAGTGCCTCCAGCTCGGGTCGGCCAGGAGCCCGAACTGTCGGTGGCAAGGTCGAGCAACCGCAATTCTCGCGCGAACCCCAACGCGGTGAGGTACGGGTCGCCCCGGTGTCGGTCGATGGTGCGCGCAGCCTGGAAGGCTTCGGCTAGCCCCGCAAGTGGCCCACACGCTGCGTACCAGACGCCGACCCCGGGATGGTTGCGTGCTGGTGGCGGGTGAGGGTCGAAGCGCAGGTGTGGGCCGTGTTCGCGGAACGCGTTCCACGCCAGCACATTGGGCCCTGTGGTGCGGTGCACTCGCCACCACAGCTCGTCGGTTCCGATAGTGCGGTACTCCTGGTCGCGGATACCGATCGCTCGCAGGTCGGCAGCTGGCGGTGGGCCTGGCAGCCTTGCCGTCACGCGGTGTACCAATCGACGGCGGCGGCAGCGGCGGCGGCGCGGTCGATGTCGCCGCCACCGCGCAGCCACTCGATCGGGGTCATCGGGCGGTCGTGGAACAAGTCGGGCTGAGGGGTTGTCAGGAAACCGGCTACGGCGACGGGATGCAGATCGCCGGGAAGGGCCTTAATCACCCGGTCGAGGCCTCGTACCTGGCGGGTGGGGCCGCCATGGTCGCCGGTCTGGAACTGCAGGACGGGAAAGACCCAACTCTGCCCGTCGGCGATGGACCACAGTTCACCGGCGAGACGCTTCTGGCGCACGCGTGAGGCGCTGATGCCCAGCCCGGTGGCAACCTCCTCGGCGGTGAACGCGGTGGCGGCGATGTGGGCGGTATGTCCGGCGATCTCGGCGCCGGCCGCAACGAAGGCCTCGCGGTCCTCGGTGAAGTCGGAGTCATCGAGCAAACGCGCTTGGGTTTGGGTGAGTGTTGCCGCCCAGGGCCGCGACGCGGGCAGGTGCCTTAGCGCGGCCACGAAGTCGGCCGCTGTGATCTCGAAGCGGTCCTGAAGGAGCTGCTCCAGCTCGTGCTCAACGGACATCGGTAATCCCCTAACGTGGATTAACATCATGCTACGCACGTTAGCATCGCGCGTCTATAGACGACTGCCTCAGTGCCACAATGGCCCATGCCGAATGTTAGGCACCTCAAAGTACACTAACGGGAGGGTGGTGTGGTTTGAAGGCGAAAGGTGCAGGTGCGGGATGAGTTGGCCGGCGCATTGCGTGGAGGTGCGCGATTGGGTTTCGCTCGGGCGCCAGGGCAACCGCGACGACAGAACACTGAGCAGAATCGAGGTCGCCGTTCCTCCTGTGATCGCAGGGTTGACCAGCGATCTATCTGGCGAGGTTGCGCGGGTCCACGAAGCCGCTTTGATCGCGGTGGCTCGGCTGGAGGCCGGGTTCGGCCAGCACCTGGCGCCGCTGGCGGATTTCCTGTTGCGCAGCGAATCGGTGGCGTCGTCGAAAATCGAGCGAATCGACGCCGGTTGGCATGCTTTCGGGAAAGCGTTCGCCGGTGGACGGGCCAGCAATGAAGCCAATTCGCAGCTTGCAGCGGTGCGCGCGCTGACCGAACTCGTTGACACAGCCAACACCGGCCCGGTCACATTGCCGAGCATCCTGGCAGCGCACCGCTTGCTGATGGCGCCCGATCCGTACGCCGATCGGCCCGGCGCATTGCGCACCGTGCAGAACTGGGTAGGCGGCAGCGACTACTCCCCGATCGGCGCGGCGTACGTGCCCCCGCCCCCGGAGATGGTTCCGGCCCTGATGGATGATCTGCTCGAGTTCGCCAACCGCAGAGATTTACCGATACTGGCGCAGGCCGCGATCGCGCACGCGCAGTTCGAGTCCATCCACCCGTTCACGGACGGCAACGGTCGCATTGGGCGCGCGCTCATCAGCGCGATCTTGCGCCGCCGCGGGCTGACCCGCCGCGTGACCGTGCCGCTGGCCTCGGCGATGCTCGCCGACACAGACCGATATTTCAGCCAGCTCACCGCCTACCGCCACGGCGGCAGCGACCAGTTCATTCACTACGTCGCCGCGGCGGCCCTGCATGCCAGCGAAGCCGCCGAGGAATCGGCCGCCCGATTGGCCGCGCTACCGCAGCGCTGGCGTGAGGCAGCGCGCCCGCGCGCCAATTCTGCAGACGAGTCACTGATCGACGCGCTGCTTGCCGTGCCCATCTTCAACGCCGACACGGCCCAGCAGATCACCGGCACCTCCGACGGCAGCACGTACAAGGCACTGAATCGGCTCACCGACGCCGGCATTCTGGAGCTGCTGTCCAGGGGCGCGCGAAACCGAATCTGGGCTGCCAGCGACATTCTGGTCGAACTCGACGCGCTCAGCGCGGCGATAGGTGCGCGCACCTTGGCGTCTTGATTGGCCAACGCCCGGCCCCTCAAGTAGTCGTCCAGGCCCTGCACACGCATCTCGGTGAACACGTGTCGGACCTGTGTGGGAGCGTCGCCGGGATAACCGCCCGAGGGAGATCGATATGGCTGCCGTCGAGGAGCCGGAAGGCACCATCGTGGTCGCGACCTCTGCTGATCTGCGTGCCGCAATCCG
>JAHZJR010000045.1 GCA_022600805.1 Pseudomonadota bacterium | reverse complement strand
CGTAAAGCAAGCTTGCAAAGTGTCTGGTATGAAACGACCGCGAGGTTGGAGTACAGGATAAATATCATCATGAAAGCATTCTTATTTAGGTTTACTTGGGCATTCTTTTGGCTATTAATAGGGCTAGTTATTGCTCAATCAAATCAGCTAGTTCAGCCAGAATGGATAGCAGCCATTATGTTGTTCAGTTTGTTATTTGCCGATGGCCTAAGACTACTGATCAAAAAAATTTTAACGCACGCTATTAACACTTAATAATAAGTTAGCGAATGTATGCTTCCCTCCCTTTTTTGTAGAAAGGAATAATTACCTTTCCTAGGCATACAGTTTGCTAATTTATTATTAAGTGCATGTTGGGGTTCTAGCCGCCAGTTACTGGTGGGTAAAAAGCAATTTCATCAGTTGGCTGAATGATAAGAGAGTTTGTTGCAATAACTTGATTTACTGCGCATAAGATGTTGTCAGGAAAATGATGTTGACCATGCTTATTGATTAAGATCTCTCTTAGTTGTTTAACACTCGTCTGCGTCTTAATATCCACCTCCTCACTGGCAGTATTGAGATTTTCCTTTAAAGATGCAAAGTATAGTATTTTCATTTTTTAACCACCAATTTCTACCATCTGTCTATTGCTAATATTGTCAATAGACTCATTAAAAACATGTTTTTCGGGTTTTTTATTGATCGCTCTAACAATCATCTCCTTAATATCTTTATCGCTCAAATTAGAGCGCACCGCATCTTTTAAAGAGATGCTGTCTTCTTGGCCTAGGCATAGAATAAGATCCCCTTTAGCGCTCAGTCTAACTCGATTACAAGCTTGACAAAAATGATTAGAGACAGCGCTGATCACACCTACCGTTGTGTTGCTAGCATTTACTTTGTAATTACTAGCAGGACCAGCGGTTTTACTGGCAATTAGTGGTGTTAGTTGGCCGGGCAAGTGATGTTTAATGCGCTCGATAATTTCTTGTTCACTCATATGCTGCGCTTGAACCTCAATACCTGCTGTGCCAATTGGCATGGTTTCGATAAAGCGAATATCAATGCCTTTTTTAATGGCAAAATCAATTAACGATTCGATTTCATCATCATTAACACCTTTCATAGCGACTGCATTAATTTTAATTGGATGCATGCCAGAAGCAATGGCAGCATCAATACCTTTGACTACTTGCGTCAAATCACCCCCACGTGTGATTTTCCTAAAGCGCTCAGGATTTAAAGAATCAATGGATATATTAGCTCTATTAACGCCATTTTTATAAAGCTTATCGGCAAATTTTTCTAATAGCTGAGCATTTGTTGACAAGGGTACATCGGTAATGCCGGGAATATTGCTGATGAGTTGAGCTATCTTGGAAATGCCACGACGCAGCAAAGGCTCACCGCCCGTTAGGCGAACTTTAGATACGCCTAGCTCAGCAAACAACCTTACGATTCTTTGAATATCTTCATAACTTAAGATATCTTCACGCTTGCAATTTGGCACTTGTTCATCATCACGACAATAAAAACACCGAAAATTGCAATGCTCAGTGACAGAAAGGCGTAAATAGTTAATCTCTCGGCCAAATTGATCAATCAGTTTAGTCATAACTGTTTAATGTCCAGTGGCCCGATTTTCCCCCTTGTTTTTCCAGTAATTGTACATCGGTTATTTTCATAAATCGATCGACCGCTTTGCACATATCATAGATGGTTAACGCCGCAATGTTGGCCGCTGTGAGCGCCTCCATTTCAACGCCAGTTTGAGCATTAAGTTTAGCAAAAGTAATGATTTTTATGCCATTTTCAATAAATTCAAAATCAACGCTCACTTTTGAAAGATTCAGACTATGACACATTGGAATTAGATGATGCGTTTGTTTGGCTGCCATAATGCCTGCAATTCTTGCTACAGATAACACATCACCTTTTTTAAAGTTGTTATCTTTAATTTTTTGCAGGGTTGTGCCCTTCATTAAAATTTTAGCTGTTGCTGTGGCACTACGCGTACTGCTTTCTTTATCGGAGACATCTACCATATTAGCCTCACCTTGATTGTTAACATGCGTTAATTGACTCATACTATCATTTCATTAAAGGGATAAAAATTAACCATCTCACCTGATTTTAAGATACTGTCTTCGGGAATTTCTACAAAGCCATCAGCCCATACCATAGAAGACAAAACATCAGAACCTTGTTTAGGATATTGGCTTACAGTTGCGGGCAGGGTTGATTGATCTAGCTTAACTCTAACAAATTCTCGTCTTGGTTTGGCTTTATGCCAATCAAAATTAACAGCAACCTTAAAGTGAGCGTTTAGATAATTTGAACAGCCTTGTGTTTTTTTAATAAAAGGGCGAGCAAACAGTAAAAAAGTGACCATCGCCGAAACTGGGTTTCCTGGTAAGCCAATAAAAGCTGATTGGCCAATTTGACCAAAAGCTAAGGGCTTGCCTGGTTTCATTTTAATGCGCCATAGATTGAGCTCTCCCAGCTTTTCTACTGCAGGCTTGACATGATCCTCTTCACCAACAGAAACACCGCCTGTGGTGATGATTAAGTCACATTGAGTTTGAAGTGAATCAAGAGCGCTAATAGTATCCTCTAATGTGTCTTTGATACGCCCTAGATTAATAATATCACAGCCCAAATTGGTAAGCATGGCAACCAGGGCATATCTATTCGAATCATAGATTTGCCCTGGTTTTAGCTCATGCCCCGGCTCAACAAGCTCATCACCAGTAAAAAATATACCCACTCTAATCTTACTGAATACCTCTAGTGCATTGATTCCAACGGAAGCGGCCAATGCAATATCTTGCGCTTTCAGTAGCGAGCCTTTTGTTAAGATAACATTACCTGATTGAATGTCATTGCCCATTGGACGGATGTTTTCATTTAAAGATAGAGGGCGCCAAGTTTCGATACTATGACCATCTGCAGAGACTTCACACTCTTCTTGCATAATCACGGTATTTGTTCCTTTGGGAATAGGCGCACCAGTAAATATTCGAGCAGCACATCCAGGCTGGAGTTCAGCGCCTGTTGCGCCTGCAGGTATTCGATCAGTGATTTCAAATGAGCGAACGCCAGGCGTATTTATTTGATCTTCTTTAAGATGGATGGCGTAACCATCCATGGCAGAATTATCAAATCCAGGTACGTTGATATTAGCGCAAATATTAGCGCTTAATACACGACCCAGTGCTTTATCCAAAGTTAGTAGTTCAGTTGTGCTAATTGCTTTGGCAGCATTGATTAAAGTTGTCAAAGCCTTATCGGTGGATAAAAGTGGCTGAGGCCGTTCATCACACCCGCATTCAACATGTTGATCACTCATGAGTTGGTACTCTTTTATTCATAAAAAATACATTTAATTGTATCATACGTCTGTTAATTTACCGATAACATATCCACATGAAAAGTATAAGTAAGCACGATATTAGTGTCGTCATCCTTGCAGGCGGTCGGGCTTTGCGGATGGGCAATAAAGACAAGGGCCTGATGTTATTTAATCAAAAACCACTCATTCATTACGTAGCACATGTCACTAGTCAATCAGCAGATAGTATATGGGTGAGCGCTAATAGAAACCTTGACTTATACCAACAGTATGGTCAAGTAGTCAGTGATGAGTTGGCGGATTACCAGGGGCCGTTAGCTGGTATTTCTGCTGCATTAAGTCAAATAACAACTAAGTATTTATTTATTGTTCCGTGTGACGGACCTTATATAGATGCTACTTTATTAGCGCGTTTATCTTACGCAATGATCAGCAATCAGTCTAAGCTGTGTGTGGCGAGCGAGAATGGTCGTTTGCATCCTACTTTTGCATTGATTGATGTTTCTATTAAACCAGAACTTGATCAATACTTACAAAGCGGGCAAAGGAAGCTGGGACACTTTTTTAAAAAAAATGGTGCAGTTGAAGTGGATTTTTCAGACTCTCCTGAATTGTTTATCAACTTTAATACGCCTGAAGACTTGCTTAGCGATGGATATTGAGATTTTTAACAAAGTATTGTTTTTCTGGTTTATTTTTTATATTACGCCTGGGCCAGTATGGTTAGCTGTCATGGCGGCAACTGCACAAAAAAATAATCGACAAATATTGGTTTTTTTCGGTGTATTTCTAGCCGTTAACCTTGTGGTTCAATTTCCACAAGCTTTCATCAGTGTTGTTTTTATTGAAACGGTTGTGAGATTATTTGGTGAAATTGGATTTATCTTTTACTTTCTAGGAGGTGGGTATATTTTCCATTTGGCTGTCAAAGCGCTTAAAGCGCATCAAGCAGAATCAACACTTCAGCTGAGTTTTTCTAGCTTGTCATTGATTATGCTATTGTCTCCTAAAATTTGGATACTATTTCCTTCTGGTGCACTGATTGCCAATCAATTAAACTTAGGTGTATTGACCAATGCCAGTATTTATGCACTAACAATGTTTATTACCTCTAGTGTGTTGTTTTTCTTTTATGTGATGGTTGGTAAGATGGGTCAAAAAATATTAAAAGACAATTTTTCGTATTTAGTTTTCTTACTGCTAGGTGGATTTGGTGTGTTTTTATTATTTGAAGGCATTCAGTCGATTTTATAAAGCCCACTTGTCCATTTGATCTATATCGCTATCTTTAGCTTCAACCCATTGAGATCGCTCGACACTTTGCTCTTTTTTCCAGAAAGGCGCCTGAGTTTTAAGATAATCCATAATAAATTCACATGCTTCAAATGCCGCTTTCCGATGTTTGCTAGTGGTGATTACTAAAACAATTTGATCATTAATAGACAATTCCCCAACACGATGAATGATGGTTGTATTGCCAAGAGGCCAGCGATTTTTGGCTTGTTCTGCAATTGTGTTTAACGCTTTTTCTGTCATTCCTGGATAGTGTTCCAAGATCATGGATTGAATGCTTGAATGCTCAAGATCTCGAACTGTGCCAACAAAACTAACCACGGCGCCAATATCATTATCATCAGCTCTAGCAAGTGCCACTTCAGTGGTGAGATCGAAGTCATTTTCTTGTACAATAATCTTATTCATCATTTTATTATAGGAGTATGTTGACTAGCCAGTTGAATTTTTTTATTAGTTTATTCTAATAAACGAAATAATTTTTGATATAATTAATCTAAGTTATTTCCCAAAGACGGGAACAACATCAAACACAGACGTTTATTTTAAATCTACGAGATAGGTTTTAAAATAAACGTTTTTTTTTGCCAATTTTAAAGATGAGATTGGCGCCCAAGGTATTGAAGCCAGCTATTGTTCATGTATTTTTTTGCGTGAGACAATAGCTGGCTTTTTTTGGCTTATGGTAAATTATTAATTAACGCGTAGAAGGGTATAGAATGCAAAATTTAGTGATAGTTGGCTCAGGCATGAGTGCTATGAAAGTTGTAGATGAGGTATTAAAAATAGATCCATTAATGTATCACATTACTATTATTGGTGCAGAAACTGCACTGCCTTACAATCGGATTATGTTGTCACCTGTTCTGGCCGGAGAGAAGAATTTCGAGGATATTAAAACGCACAACGAGGCGTACTTTGCACAAAATAATATCACTTTTAAACCTGGTTGTGAAGTAACAACGGTTGATAGAAAGACTAAATGCGTCTCTATTAACAACCTTCAAAGTCATGAGCATTATTCGCTTGACTATGATCGTCTGGTTATTTGTACTGGTTCGACGCCTTTTATCTTGCCATTGCCTGGAAAAGAACTTGAGGGTGTGGTTTCATTTAGGGATATTTATGATGTTGAATATATGCAATCTAAAGCGTTAAATAGCACAACAAATGAACCTCGTAAAAAGGCTGCGGTTATTGGTACCGGATTATTAGGCTTAGAAGCAGCAAACGGGCTTAATGAGCTTGGATTCGAGGTGACAGTTATTGGCAATATGAGTTCTATTATGAATATGCAGTTAGATCCCTCTTCAGGCGGCTTGCTACAAAAGGTATTAGAACAAAAAAATATCCAATTTAAGCTAGACACTATTACCACCAAAATCATCGGCCAAGAAACAGTGGAGGCGTTAGAATTTGAAGATGGATCGACACTTGACGCTGATATGGTGGTGATGTCTGTTGGTATTGTGCCAAATGATGATCTGGCTAGAAAAATCGGACTACATACAGATCGAGGTATCATCGTGGGCGATACCATGATGAGTTCGGACCCTGCTATTTATTCAGTGGGCGAGTGTATTAAGCATCGCGGCATGTCGTATGGTTTGGTTGCGCCATTATTTGAGCAAGCACGTGTCTGTGCAGAGCAAGTTTGTGAAGTATCACACCATATGTATACGGGCTCTGATATTTCTACTAAGCTTAAAATATCAGGCGTGGATGTTTTTTCAGCGGGTGAATTTGATAATGAAAATGATGAAATTATGTGTTCTAAAGATCATTCTTTGAACACACGAAAGCGCTTATCAATAAGGGATAATAAATTAGTGGGCGCAGTCTTGTTTGGTGATTCAACCGACGGACTGTTTTATTTTGATTTAATTAAAAATGAAACTGATATTACCGAGATGCGCAAGACTTTGTTGTTTGGAGATATTAATATCGATCAGCAAAGTGCCGGTGCATCAGGCGTGGAAAAAATGCCTAATGACGAGCAAGTTTGTGGCTGTTTAGGTGTGACCAAAGGTGATATTGTTAACGCTGTTGCAAATGGTTGCGGTAGTTTTGATGACTTGCAAGAAGAAACAGGATGTGCAACGGGTTGTGGAGGTTGTAGTTCTGTTGCCAAGCAAGTCTTTAGCTTTGTTTCTGGCGCTGAACTGGTGGCTAAAGATACATTGTGTGATTGTACAAACCATTCAACCGAACAAGTGCGTAAGCATGTTAGATCGTTAGAAAAAGTTGCAAACGTTGATGAAGTTAGAGTGGCATTAGGATTTGATGGCTCTTGTGAAAAATGTGGTGCGGCAATTAACTACTATTTGTCTTCACAATTTAATGATAAATATGAACATAATGATGCAGAACGACCGCATAACGAAATGATGCATGCAAATAAGCAGCGTGACGGCACTTATTCAATCGTGCCGCAAATGCAGGGTGGTTTGACCACCCCAGCCGAGCTTAAATCATTAGCTGAAATAGCGGTAAAATATGAAGTACCAACATTAAAAGTGACGGGTGGACAACGTATTGATTTACTAGGAATTCCAAAAGAGAATTTGAATGATATGTGGGAAGAAATTACTGATGCAGGAATGGAATCTGGCTATGCATATGGAAAGGCAACAAGGACTTGTAAATCTTGCGTGGGTACTGAGCATTGTATGATGGGTACACAGGACTCCATGGGGCTTTCAGTGCAGATGGAAGATGCTGTTTGGTCGCACTTTATGCCACACAAATTTAAGATGGGTGTGAGTGGTTGTCCGCGCAATTGTGCAGAGGCAACGATTAAAGATTTTGGCGTTATTTGTACAGAAAAAGGCTATGAAATTCATGTGGCGGGTGCTTGTGGTATTCGCACCAAAGCGTGTTTAAAAGATCGTTTCTTTGAAACTGAAGCTGAGGTGCTTGAATATCTTAAGGCTTTTGTACAATTGTACCGAATGGAGGGTAATTATCTTGAGCGCGTGATGCATTTTGAAGAGCGTGTTGGCCTAGACTATATCCAGTCAAAATTAGACACACCTAAACAAATTAAAACCTGGGCAGATCAGTTACCTAAAACAATTAAAAATCCTTGGGTAACGACGGATCACAGAGAAAAGCAACCTGCTTAATTAAAAAAGATCTCATGAAAGATAAATTAAATCTATTTTCATTTAGCGGCAAATACCGAATCTTGCACCTCACGTGGTTTGCTTTTTTTATGACCTTTGTGGTCTGGTTGGGCTTAGGTCCGATGATGCCATTTATTCAAGAAGCATTATCACTCACTGATCAACAAGCCAAAGTTTTGCTGATTCTTAATGTGGCCATGACTATTCCTGCAAGAATTGTTGTAGGTATGTTGGTGGATAAGTTAGGCCCAAAGATCTTGTTTAGTGCAATCTTGATTTTAGGCGGGTTAATTTCAGTTGCCTTTAGTTGGATGCAAACTTACGATCAATTTGCATTGCTAAGGTTTTTATCAGGCTTTATTGGTGCTGGTTTTGTGGTTGGTATTCGTATGATTTCAGAATGGTTTCCAGCTAAACAAACCGGCTTGGCACAAGGTATTTATGGTGGTTGGGGTAATTTTGGTTCAGCAGGTGCAGCCATGACCTTGCCATTTATCGCTAGTAGTTTTGGTAGTGATGATGGCTGGCGCTTTGCGATTACTATTGCTAGTATTGTCACAATCGCTTACGGTGTTTTTTATTACTTTAATGTTGCCAATACGCCAAAAGGTTCCACTTTTTTTAAGCCTAAGAAATCAGGCGCATTAGAGGTAACAAGTAAAGCAGACTTGGTTTTGTATGTACTGATGAACATTCCTCTGTATCTGGCTTTAGCATTATTAACTTGGAAGCTGTCACCTGAAAAAATGGGTTTGATTAGTGAGTCGTTTACCGTGTCAGTTTATGTTTCGTTGGTTGCGATTTATTTAGTGCAAATTTATAAGATTTGGGATGTCAATAAAACCTTTATTCAAAACCCAGTTCCAAAGCAGCAACGTTATAAGTTTAAACAGGTGGCAATTCTAGATTGGGCCTATTTGGTTACATTTGGCACAGAGCTAGCTGTAGTTTCAATGTTAGCAATGTTCTATGTTGATTGGTTTGAGTTGCCAAAGATAACTGCAGCGGTATTAGCGGGTATTTATCCGTTTATCAATCTTGTTGCGCGTCCTGGCGGCGGCTGGATTAGTGATAAAATTGGTCGACGATTAACTTTATTATTGGTATTTTCAGGAATCTCAATTAGTTTTGTGACACTGGGATTTGTTGACAAGTCTTGGTCTATTTATTTTGTAGTTGGTATTACTATTATTGCAGGTATTTTTGCAAAAGCTGGATCAGGTGCAGTGTTTGCCATGGTGCCACTCATTCAACGACGTCTTACTGGACAGATTGCCGGTATGGCTGGCGCGTTTGGCAATCTAGGTGCGGTATTGTTTTTAATGGTTAATAGTTTGGTGGATTACGATCAATTCTTTATGATTATTGGTGTGGTTAGTACGTTAGTATTAGTACTTATTGCTGTATTTTTGGAGGAGCCAAAAGGCAATATGGTTGAAGTATTAGATGACGGTACTGTTGAGGTTATTAAACTAAACTAACCATGAAACAGTTAAAAGTAACAGTTGATACAACATCGATTGCTGGCATTAAAGATGAAAATCAAGATGCCTGCTCTTATTATGTGCCTGATGCTAAAGCGATAGAGTACAAGGGTATTGCTGCGGTTATTTCCGATGGTGTTAGCGCTTGTGAACGTGCACGTGAAGCAAGTGCTTGCTGTGTTAATGGATTTTTAAGTGATTATTATTCAACACCAGACTCGTGGAGTGTTGAGCATTCTGCGACTAAGGTCATCTCTGCACTAAACAACTGGCTTTATTCTCAATCAATCAGATCTAATGAAGTATCTTCGATGCTGTCGACGCTGAGTGCGATTATTTTTAAGTCTAATACAGCACATATTTTTCATGTTGGCGATTCAAGAATTTATCGAATCCATGAAGGTGTGTTAACCCAACTTAGCAAAGATCATGTACTTAATCTTAATAAAGAAAAAACCTATCTTTCTAGAGCCATGGGGTTTGATCTAAAAATTAATGTCGATTATCAAACATTTGAACTGGCGCCAAATGATCAATTTCTTCTCACAACAGATGGTGTGCATGATTACTTAGATGATTCACTGCTAGAGATACTGATTAATCGAGAATCTAAAGCCAGTGATATTGTTAGTAGGGCGCTAGATAAAGGTAGCTTGGATAATCTCTCAGTAATGATTATTAAAGTAGATCAATTGCCTGAAAAAAATTTGAATGAAGCATTTGATGAGCTTACTCAAAGACCTGTGCCACCAGATCTTGTTCAAGGCATGAAAATTAACGGATTTGAGGTAGATTCATTGTTGGCGTCTAGTGCAAAGATGCAACTTTATAAAGCTAAAGATATCACTTCTTCTCAATTAGTGGCGCTAAAAACACCATCAGTTAATTTTGAAGATGACGCTCAATATCTCAAGAATTTTATGTATGAGAAGTGGGTCGGTCAGCGCGTACAAAGCCCACATGTGGTTAAAATTTATAATAACAATGAACAGTTAAATTTTATGGCGTACGCTATGGAATATATAAAAGGCCAAACTTTGCGAACCTGGATGGATGAACATCCAAATCCAGATATGGAAATCGTGGTTAGCTTTGTGAAGCAGATTATTCAAGGAATGCGCGCTTTTCATCGTCAAGAAATGTTGCATTGTGACCTTAAGCCAGAAAACATTATGATTGATGAAATTGGCCAGATTAAACTTATTGATTTTGGATCGGCTCGAATTGCAGGTGTTGCAGAGCTTGTTAGCCCTATTCATTCTACTGACGCCCAAGGGACTCAAGGGTATACTGCCCCTGAAGTGATTCTTGATGGACATGTCTCTCAAGCCTCCGATCAGTTTAGTTTAGGAGCGGTGGTTTATGAGATGTTGGCTGGTGTGTTGCCTTATCAAGATAAGTTAGATAACAATCTTACCATTAAAAAACTAGCCAAACTAGACAATCAATCAATCTTAATGCATAATCCTAGCGTTCCAGTTTGGGTTGATGGTGCGATTCGAAAAGCGTGTAGTTTGGATGAAGTCGATAGGTATGAAGCATTGAGCGAGTTTTTATATGATCTGGAGCATCCGAATTTAAATTTTTTGAACGTGTACAAGCCTAAGAGATCTGAACCTAATTTAGGCGGATATCGGGCTTTGATAACACTCTCTGTATTATTAAATCTGGTTTTATTATTGTTGGTTATTAGGTAAAGAAATATGAGTTTTAAAACTACTTGTCCTTATTGTGGTGTGGGTTGCGGTATTGAAATTATCCGTACAGGATCTACCCTAAAGTTAATTGGTGATAAAGATTCTCCTGTGAACCAAGGCATGCTATGTATCAAGGGTCAAACCCTGCTAGACACTGTTGGCACGGATGATGACAGACTACTGGCGCCATCAACAGGTAGTTGGCAGAGTGCTATTCAAGGTATTTGTCAGGCGTTTGAAAATACGCCAAAAGATTCAATTGCGCTATACCTCTCAGGCCAAATGCTGATGGAAGATCTTTATGTGGCTAAAAAGTTCGCTAATGCTTATGGCATAAAAAACCTAGAGAGTAATTCTAGACTCTGTATGTATTCAACAGTGGCAGCAAACAATAGGGCTTATGGAGGTGATATCGTGCCAGTGTCTTATGACGATATCTATCACGCTGAAACAATTTTTATTATTGGTAGTAATACCGCTGATTGCCACCCGATTGTGTTTAATCATATTAAGAAATCTAAAGCTTTTGTGGTGTGCGTGGATGTGTATAAAAGCACTACTGCCAAACGCGCTGATTTGTTTATTCAGGTGGAGCCAGGCCAAGATATGGCATTGATTAATGATTTGGTCAATCAACCTTGGTTTAAGGATAAAAAAACTTTAAGTGTATATTCTCAGGGTATAACCCAATCTACGGATGCAACTGACAAAGTCAATGCACTCATTAATGCACACATTAAAACAGATAATATTAACAAACCAGGTTGTGGCGTTTTGTCACTCACAGGGCAATGTAATGCGATGGGTGGGCGTGAAATTGGCATTAAAACTCAAGACTTAACCGCGACTGAATTTTTCTCTACAGATCAAATTAAAACCTTGTGGGTGATGGCAACCAATCCAGCTCACAGTATGATTAATTATCGACAATTTGAAACGTTGATTGTGTCAGATTTTACAAAAACCCTAACCACACAAGATGCAGATATCGTCTTGCCAGCTTGTAGTTGGAGTGAACAAACAGGCCATCAAAAAAACTCTGAGCGTCGATATTTAGAGCAAAATGCATTTTTACCGCCAGCGGGTGAGTCAAAGCCAGACTGGGAGATTGTCTGTTTGGTGGCGAAAGAGTTAGGTCTAGAAGGTTTTGATTATGCACATGCTGATGAAATTTGGGCAGAAATGGCGATAGATCAAACTTGGACGCCTAATATTCAAGTAAGAGAAGTGCCTGTTGAAATTAACACACCCCAAAGAGAATACGGCTCGTCGATTAATAATGGGCGTTTATTAGCGCAATGGCATGGCATGAGTAGAACGGGTAAAAGCGAAATGCTTAATAAAATGACTCAAGAAAACCCCAATATAGTATCAATCCACCATGTGACCAATACTGAACTGTTTAAAGATAAAGAGGTTGAGCTAGACAAGTACTCTAAACAGCCCTGTTTTAAAGGCTAAACAATGGGTAGGGGGATTTTGCTAAGGTAATGTGGCCATTCGTAGCGAATCGGATAATTTCGACGATAAATCTCAAAATTTTCAATATTTTTAATGGCTACTGTATCTTGTTTAAAGTTATAAATTTCATTTAAACAGTCTAGTAAATTTTCGCTTTTTAGTGTTAAAACACCTGGATTTATCAGATTTTTGATGCTTTCTTGTTGTTTTTCACCCAAAAAATCACATAAAGCTTCGTAAACCATAAAACTTCCCATAAATTTAGCGTCAACTGAGTGGCCAGCAATGTGAGGTGAGGCTATATATGCTGATTGTTGTAAATTTTTGTTAATATTTGGCTCATTTTCCCAACAATCAATCACATTTTCAAGCGTTTGCGTTTTTTCCCAAATTTGTTCATCAATTACGCCGCCACGCGCAGCATTAAAAAGGATGGTTTTCTCGTTAATATGGTGGAAATTAGCCTGATTAAGCAGTTTAAAGCTTGGATATTGCCCGTCAAACGTCAAAGGCGTATGAAAAGTGACAATATCCGCACATAGCGCGGTATCTAGGTCGACAAAATTTGTCAAATTTTCATTATCTTGGCGAATTGGGTCATTAAGTAAGGTTTTAATACCTAAAAGCTCTGCTTTAGCGGCGAGGCGCGAGCCGACATTGCCCACACCAACAATACCTAAGGTTTTGTCTTGATAATTGAAGTTGTGTTTGTCAGCTAGGTTAAGAATAGTGCTAATAACAAACTCTGCGACTGCCATCGAATTACACCCTTGCGCCGAGAAGAATTTAATATTGTTCTTTTTAAGATAATCCTGATCAACGTGATCAAGGCCTGCTACGGTTGAGCCAACAAATTTGATTGAGCTGCCTTTGAGTAACTGTTCATTAACTTGAGTGCGTGAGCGCACAATCAACACATCGTAATTTTTGACCGAGGCGGCGTTTATATCACGCCCAGCCATGGCAGTAATTTCACCAAATTGAGAAAAAATTTCGTTATAAGCGTAGCATGCATCATCAATAATCAGTTTCATATTTTTTTATGTAATGGAGGAAAGCAAGGCTTTCCTCCATTACCAATTTATTGGTTGTAATTCGTGTATTTTAAGATATTCATTGGTTTTTGAGAAATGTTTGCAGCCAAAAAAACCTTTATGGGCAGAAAAGGGAGATGGGTGTGAGGCTGTCAAGATTAGGTGTTTGCTAGCATCTATTAATTCAGATTTTTGTTGTGCGTGTGCACCCCAAAGTAAAAAAACTAAGTTTTGCTTACACTCACTAAGCTTGGTAATGACAGCTTCAGTAAAGTCCACCCACGGGGTTTTAGCGTGTGACGCTGGTGAGTTTTTCTCAACAGTGAGCGCACTGTTGAGTAACAATACCCCTTGAGATGCCCAGCGTTCTAGATTGCCATTGGTGTTGGGGGTTATACCCAAATCTAACTCTAACTCCTTGTAGATATTGACTAGTGAAGGCGGGATTTTTATACCGTCAGGCACCGAAAAACTAAGTCCATGCGCTTGAGCTTCATTATGATAAGGATCTTGCCCAAGAATGATCACCCGCGTTTTGGCAAAGCTACTGAGTTCAAAGGCGTTAAAAATTTGTGCTTCATGTGGAAAGATAATGATGTTATTATCTTTTTGATATTGTAGGAATTCTTCAAGCCTCTGAAAAGAGTCTTGTTTAAACAAAGGGTCTAAATACTCAGACCAGTCGTTATTTAGAGGCCTGCCCACCATAGTCTTAAGCGATAGCCTAATGTGGTGACATAACCCACTTCAACAAACTGAATTTTGCCCTTGGTATTTACAAAAAAACTACTGGGTGTGCCTTTAACACCAAATAGTTTAGCAATCGATCCAGATCGGTCATTAATAATATTATCGAGTCGCATGTTGTTTTCTTCAGCATGTGTTTGAATCTCTAAATCACTGCCTGACTGAATAGCAATATTTAGCACTTTATAGTCTTTTGAAATCGATTGAATGTTGTCATTTTCTAGATTGCATACTGGGCACCAAGTTGCCCAAAAATGAATCAACATCCCTTGATCTGGCAGCGGATTAGAGCTCATTACTTCGCCAGTCAATGTTTGAGAACTAAAGCTTGGAACTAAGCCGATAGTTAAATCTTGTTGTTGATAAGCGCGGATAATAAAAATGGCTAAAATAACCATTATAAATTGCATGAGGGTTTTTCGATTTGGTCGTTTTATTTGCATGTTGAATATTATAGCTTAAGGATGCGTATGACTGACTGGATACAACGTTGGAAGGATAATAAAATTGGCTGGCATCGAGATCTGCCTAATCGCAAATTAATTGAATTTATTGATTGCCTTGAGCTTAATCCTGGTGATATGGTTTTTGTACCTTTATGTGGCAAAAGCCAAGATATGATTTATTTAATGGAACAAGGTTATCAAGTGCTCGGTGTAGAGTTAAGTGCGTTAGCGGCTGAGCAATTTTTTTCTGAAAATCAATTGACATATCAAAAGCAGCAAGAAGGTAGTTTTGAGGTTTATAGTGCTAACAACATTCGTCTTTATATTGGAGATTTCTTTGAGTTGTCTAAGCAGCAACTCAGCAGTGTTGTAGCGGTTTATGACAGGGCGGCTTTAATCGCATTACCTATGGGGTTAAGGGTGAAATATGCACAACATTTATACGCTATAATATCTAAGGATTGTCGGATGCTATTATTAACATTAAATTATCCGCAATCACAAATTAGTGGCCCGCCTTTTGCGCTAAATCAACAAGAGGTGTTGTCACTGTATGAGAATGGGTTCGAATGTCAACTTTTGCAATGTTTTAATGACCTAGAAAATGAGCCCAAGTTTCAACGTGCTAACGTTGATTTTATTGAAAAAGCAACTTATTGTTTGCGTAAATATTAAAGGAAAAAAAATGGCTAAAAAAATTAAAGGCGTTGTTGCGCAGTTTGGTACTAAAGGATATGGATTTATTACCGGTGATGACAATGAAAAATATTTTGTTCATCAGAAAAATATATTTAATAAATCTCGTCTAAAGGCAGGCACAAGAGTTGTATTTGGTGCTGAAGAATCCGAAAAAGGCTTGGTAGCTATAAATGTTGAGCTTGAAGATGGCACTAAAATGGCAAAAGTTACTAAGGGTGCTAACGCTTCAAATGGTTTATCTGATGGCACGATTAAAGCGGCATTAACTATCTTGTTTGTGGCGCAAGCGGTGGTTATTTACAAGGTATTTTTTACCAGCGTAGCAAGCTAAGATGAAAAAACTGGCGATACTACTAATGTTACCTATGCTGTTAAGCGGTTGTTTTTCAACGCCAGCGGTAACCGTTAACAACATCTGTACTTTAATGGATGAAGAGGTAAGTTGGTATCGCTCGGTAAAAGCAGCTGAGAAAAAATATGGTGCACCAGCGCATGTGTCTTTAGCGATTATGTATCAAGAATCAAATTTTGCCTCTGACGCTAAGCCGCCTAGAGAAAAGCTGTTTGGTGTTGTGCCTTGGTTTAGGCCAACCACCGCCTATGGCTTCGCTCAAGTAACTGATGACACCTGGGAGTGGTATCAGTTAAAAACAGGTAATCACAGTGCTGATCGTGATGATTTTGACGACGCGGCAGATTTTGTCGGCTGGTACATTGTGCAATCGTCTAAACGCCTGGGCATTGCAAAATCTGATGCATATAATCAATATTTGGCGTATCACGAAGGTCTTGGCGGTTTTAAAAGTAAATCGTATAACAAAAAGCCTTGGTTAAAAAAAATAGCCGCCAAAGTGGATAACAATGCCCAACGTTATAAGCGCCAACTTAATCAATGCGCATCAGACTTAAATAGCAACAGTATTTGGAGTTTGTTTTAATGGCTAATTGGCACAAGGCACTTAATCAGCCACCCAAAGAGGGTACGATGGTTGAGGTGGAGATTCAAGGTAAAAAGTTATTTGTCACGTTAAATAATGGCCAATTATATTGTGCCGAAAATCGCTGTCCTCATGAAGATATCGAGCTGACGTTAGGCTGCTTAAAAGGCAATCGAGTCAAGTGCTCTTTACATGGCTATAGTTTTGATTTGGCCACTGGCGACAGCTCAGAAGAAGATGTGGATAATATGCAAACTTATCCTGTCAAACAAGAAAATAACGAAATTTATATCGAGGTTTAATCATGAATACCGAATCACAAGCATTAATGAAATCTATTATTCAGCGTGTGGCCACTGGCCCAGACTTGAGTAAGAATATTGACTTTGAGGAAGCTAGAGACGGCATGCAGGCGATCTTACGGGGTGAAATTGATGATGTGCAATCGGCTATTTATTTGATTGCGCTCCGCATGAAGCGCGAAACCATGGATGAAAATACGGGTATTTTGGCGGGTATTTTGGCGCAGAGCGACAAACAATCTGTTGATGTAGATGAGTTAGTAGATTTAGGTGATCCTTATAGTGGTTATAACCGTTCGATCCCTATTTCGTCTTTTTTACCACCAGTTTTAGCTGAGCTGGGCTTGCCCACCGTCATCCATGGTTTAGATAGCGTTAGCCCTAAGTTTGGCTTAACGCATCGACATATTGTTGAAGCATTAGGATTAGAGGTTGATCATTCAACTTCAGAGGCTAAGGCTCGATTAGAAAATCCAAGCATTGGCTGGTCTTATATCGATCAAGCGAGTTATTGCCGTGGTTTGCATGATCTGGTTGACTTGCGCAATCGAGTGATTAAACGCACTGTCATTAATACCGTAGAAACCTTAATTGGTCCATTGCGTGGTAAGAAAACACATTCAATATTAGGTTATGTACATAAGCCTTATCCGCCAATCTATGCAGAATTAGTTAAGTCTTCAGGTATGGATAGTGCCCTCTTAGTGCGTGGTGTTGAAGGTGGCGTTATTCCATCTTTGCGCCAAAAAGGACTAATGGTATCGTATGCAGGAAATGTTGAGCAAAATCGAGTAGATATTGAACCTGCCGCACTAGGCATTGAACAGGATATGCGTGCGATTTCATTCCCACCTGAGATGGATGTACATAGTGATATTCCAGCGTTGGCACAATATACGGTGAAATTAGGCAAGGCGGCCTTAGCTGGAGAAAAAGGCATGTTTTATGATGGCTTAGTGTTGAGTGCTTCACTTGTGCTTTGGCATACCAAAAAAGCAAAAACCCTATCTGAAGCGGCAGATAAGGTTAGAACTGTACTAGATTCGAAAAAAGTATTAGCGCGACTTCAATAGCTTATTGATTAATTTTTCAACAAATCTCTATTAATATTTATTATTTCTGACATTTTTCCGCTAATCGTATATTTATCTAGACTCTAGCCAGCTAAATATTTTCGATCGTTTGGCGTTTTTGTTTTCTTGAATTGTGTTTTATTTTGACTTAAAAAACACATATTAAAACTTTCTTCATATTAATGGTTGAAATTATCCTGATTAGGCGTAAGATTGCCAATAAATATTCGGGGAAATGATGCCAGCATCTGATACTTTTAACGCGATACTAAATTTAATGCCATTTTTGTTTATTTGGCTGATAGGTTTGATTTTTGCGGTTATCGTGTTTACTTTTATCTTTGATATTACTCAAAGTAAAAATGCCGTCTTAAAAAACTATCCAGTGATTGGACATTTTCGGTATCTGTTTAGTAATTTAGGTGAGTTTTTTCGTCAATATTTCTTTGCCATGGATCGTGAAGAAATGCCATTTAATCGTGCTGAGCGAGAATGGGTAAACCGCGCCTCAAAAGGCAAGGGTAATAATATTGCTTTTGGATCAACAAAAAATCTTAATATACCAGGTTCAATCATTTTTATTAACTGTCCATTTCCAATGTTGGATGGTGATTCAGTGGAAACTAGAACGGTTGTTATTGGTGAGGGTTATAGCAAACATCCTTATGCTGCTAAATCAATCTTTAATATTTCAGGTATGAGCTATGGTGCCATCTCTAAACCTGCAGTATTAGCCTTATCTTCTGGCGCTAAAAAAGCGGGTTGTTGGTTGAATACAGGTGAGGGTGGGTTGAGTCCTTATCATCTTCAAGGGGGTGCAGATTTAGTCTTTCAAATTGGTACCGCTAAGTATGGCGTTAGAGGGAAAGACGGCCATCTGGATGATCAAAAACTAGCAGATATTGCCCAGCATGACCAAGTGAAAATGTTTGAAATCAAAATGTCTCAAGGGGCCAAGCCAGGCAAAGGTGGCATCTTGCCAGGGGTTAAGATTACCACTGAAATTTCAACAATTAGAGGCGTACCAAAAGGCATAGATTCAATCTCCCCTAATCGACATATTGAGATTGCAAATGCTAGTGAATTGCTTGATATGATTAACCATGTTCGCGATGTTACCCATAAGCCAGTTGGTTTTAAAACTGTTATTGGTCATATAAGGTGGCTAGAAACATTATTGACAGAAGTGAATGAACGTGGTGCACAAAGCGCACCTGATTTTATCGCAGTTGATGGCGGTGATGGTGGTACGGGTGCAGCACCAATGGCACTTATGGATAATGTAGGCTTGCCTCTTAAAGAAGCGCTGCCCTTGGTGGTAGATAAGATTATGCAATGCGGACTAGAAGATAGAATTAAAGTCATTGCTTCTGGAAAATTGATTACCCCAGCGGATGTTGCTTGGGCAATTTGCGCAGGTGCAGATTTTGTTACTTCAGCACGTGGATTTATGTTTTCAATTGGCTGCATTCAATCCTTAAAATGTAACAAAAACACTTGTCCCACTGGCATTACAACGCACAATAAACGTTTGCAAAAGGGTCTTGATCCAACCAATAAAGCTTTAAAAGTTGCTAATTATGTCGACAATATAACAAAAACCGTTGAAGTTATTGCACACTCATGCGGAGTTAAAGAGGTACGTCTTTTAAATCGAACACATGTTAGAATTGTGCAAATTGATGGCAAGTCTATCCCCATGGATGAGTTGTGTCCGTTATGTGCTGAAGGAGAGAATAAATGAAGGCATCAGACCTATTTGTAAAAGCGTTAGAGAATGAAGGTGTGGAATATATTTTTGGTATTCCTGGCGAGGAAAATCTAGATTTATTAGATTCGCTTCGCAAGTCTTCAATTAAATTTATATTGACACGCCATGAACAGGCCGCTGCTTTTATGGCAGCAACTTATGGTCGTTTAACGGGTAGAGCGGGCGTGTGTTTAGCAACACTCGGCCCTGGTGCTACTAATTTAGTCACCGCCATTGCTTATGCGCAACTTGGTGGTATGCCCATGGTGGTTATTACCGGACAAAAACCAATCAAAGCAGGTTTGCAGGGGAAATTTCAGATTTTAGATATTGTAAGAATGATGGAGCCTTTGGTTAAAGATTCTGATCAAATTGTTTACGGGCGACAAATCCCCTCTTTAGTGCGTGGTGCGTTTCGTATCGCAGAGGAGGAGCGACCGGGCGCTGTACATCTAGAATTGCCAGAGGATATTGCCAGAGAAGAGGTGGAAGATGAAAGGGTTTTTCCTAGGCAGACTATCCATCGTGTGTTTGCTAGTGATCGTGCCATTGAGAAGGCGGTCAATGTTATTAAAGCAGCCAAAAGACCTTTACTTTTAGTGGGTGCAGGAGCTAACCGTAAGCGCATTCGACAGCCGTTATCCGATTTTGTTAACAAGACGGGCATTATGTTTTTTAACACTCAAATGGGTAAAGGCGTCCTAAGTGGTGATGATTCTCATTTTATTGGCACGGCCGCATTTTCGTCAAAAGATTATGTGCATGAGGCAATTAAAAAGGCAGATTTAATCATCAATGTGGGTCATGATATTATTGAAAAACCACCGTTTATCATGAAAGGAAATGAACAACAAGTTATCCATGTTAATTTTCATTCAGCACAGATTAAAGATATTTATTATCCGCAAGTTGAGGTGGTTGGCAATATTTCTAATTCTATGGATCGAATTAATAAAGAGTTAGATGAGTGTTATGCGTGCAATAGAGACTGGATTAAGCCAATTCGTGAAAAAACACGAAATGCTATCCATTCTTTAGATGACGATGCTTCCTTCCCAATGGTGCCGCAGCGAGTTGTGGCAGACGTGAGAAAAGTGCTTGATAATGACGGTATTGTATCGTTAGACAACGGTATGTTTAAGCTTTGGTTTGCCAGGCATTATCATACGCATCAACCCAACACTTTGCTACTAGACAACGCATTAGCAACGATGGGTGCAGGATTGCCATCTGCCATGGCATGTGCACTGATGTATCCTGAACGTCAAGTGGTAGCAGTGTGTGGCGATGGTGGTTTTATGATGAATTCACAAGAGTTGGAAACAGCTGTTCGTTTGAATTTGAACTTAGTGGTGTTGATTTTCAATGATAGTGGGTATGGCATGATTAAATGGAAGCAGGCTGTGCAACAATTGCCAGATTTTGCGCTTGACTTTAACAATCCTGATTTTGTTATATATGCACAAAGTTATGGGGCTACAGGCCATAGAGTTGAATCTAGTGAAGGGCTGATTCCTACCATGGAAAAGGCTTTCTCTGATGGTGGTGTTCACTTAATTGACCTGCCAATTGATTATTCGCAAAATACCAAAACTTTATTAAATGATCTTAAACAATTTGACGCTTAGAAAAAATGACTAAACAATTAACTGTTAACCAGGCTTACACAGGCGAAACTTTAGCACAACTAGACATGCATGATGATGCGCAAGTAGACGCTATGTTGGGTAACGCTAAATCTCTACATGACGCTGGAAGTTTGCCAAAACATGAGCGCATTGATGTATTGAAAAAATTGGCCATATTAATAGCAGACGAGCATGAAATGTTTGCTCAATTAATTGCCAATGAAGGCGGCAAGCCAATTCGTGACGCACGCGTTGAAGTAACACGAGCGGTAGGCGGTATTGATATTGCCATTCGTGAAATGCAGGGTATTAAAGGCAAAGAGATACCTATGGACTTAAGTGCAGCTGGCGCTGGCAGAAAGGCTTTTACTGTAATGGAGCCAATTGGTGTTGTGGTAGCAGTTAGTGCGTTTAATCATCCACTTAATTTAGCCATTCATCAAGTTATTCCAGCCATTGCTACAGGTTGTCCGGTGATTATCAAGCCAGCAGCAGTGACGCCACTATCTACCTTGCGACTAGCAGAGCTTATTGCTGAGGCTGGCCTGCCAGAGGGTTGGGTGCAAGTTGCATTAACCGATCGAGAAAATTCAGAAAAATTAGTCACTGACTCACGTGTTGCGTTTTTTAGTTTCATTGGTTCGGCTAAAGTGGGCTGGTATCTCAAATCTCAGTTAGCACCAGGTACGCGTTGTGCACTAGAACACGGCGGCGTTGCACCTCTGATATTTGATTCATGTCACGATGAAGAGGCGTTTGTTAATGGTGTGGTTAAGGCGGGTATGTATCATTCAGGCCAAGTTTGTGTTTCGGTTCAACGCGTGTATGTACCTGAAGCTAAGGTGCAAGAGTTGGCGCAAAAGATTGCTGATGTTGCCTCTAAACAAAAAGTTGGTGATGCGATTAATGAAGATTCTGATTTGGGCCCATTAATCCTACCAAAAGAAACCGATAGAATTGAGGCCTGGGTGAATGAGGCGATTGATGAAGGTGCACAACTTATAACCGGCGGAAAGCGTATCAATGATGTTAGTTATGAGCCTACGGTTTTACTAAACCCTGCTAAAAATTCCAAAGTTTCAACTCAAGAAATTTTTGGCCCTGTAGTTTGCATTTATGCGTATGACGACATCGATTCTGCCATTAAGCAGACTAATAGTTTAGATGTATCGTTTCAAGCATCTGTTTTTAGCACTGATGTCAGTAAAGCTATGAGCGTGGCTGAAAAACTAGAAGCCAGTGCGGTGATGATTAATGATTACACCACCTTTAGGGTGGACTGGATGCCGTTTGCAGGGCGTAAACACTCAGGCTACGGTATTGGCGGTATTGGCTACACCATGCGCGATATGCTTGAGCATAAAATGGTTGTGATTAAAGAATAGAGATATTGCTACCAAGGCAAAACCTCCCGAAATTATATTGTGCTATTTTTTTATTGCTCTCAATGGTGATATTTACAAGTTGTTGGTGTGAGGAATTGCCTTCTACTGAGGCAAGGCGTTATAGGCCTTGCCTATAACATTTAGGGTAGGTTCTTTTAGATGTTATAGATCTAAGTATTATAGGCCTTGCCTATAATATTAATTCTTAAACTGGTGATTGTATAATCCAGCGTATTCACCTTTGGCGTCGAGTAATTCCTGGTGCGAGCCTTGCTCGATAATATCACCCTGACGCAAAACAATAATGCGATCGGCTTTTTGAATGGTGCTGAGTCTATGAGCAATGATAATGGTGGTTCGGTCTTTTTGCATCTCGTCAATTGCTGCTTGCACTTGCTTTTCAGTGGCCGAATCAAGCGCTGATGTGGCTTCATCTAAAATTAAAACAGGACTGTCTTTGGCAATAGCTCTAGCAATCGCTAGGCGCTGTCGTTGACCGCCTGAAAGTTTGGTGCCATCTTCGCCAATTTCAGTGTCGAATTGTTTGTCCATATTTTCAATAAAATCGGTGGCATTCGCGACTTTTGCAGCGTGTTTAATGGTTGTGCTACTCATTGTGTCAGCTTGACCTAGAGCAATATTGCCTTTAACCGTGTCATTAAACAGGCGCACATTTTGATCAACAAATGAGATCTGGGAGCGTAGTGAGTCGATTTCTAACTCATTGATATCAACCCCATCAATGGTGATAGAGCCTTTTGTTGGCGAATAAAAACGCGTGATGAGTTGAATAATGGTGGTTTTACCACTACCCGTTGAGCCAACTAGGGCGATGGTTTCACCTGATTTGATATCAAGGTTGATGTTGTTTAATACCGTTGTATCATCAGAGTAGCCAAAAGACACATTGTTAAATTTGATCGCACCTTGGGTTTTGTTAAGTTGCTTAATACCTTGATTTTTCTCCTCAACCTCGTCAAGCAAACCAAAGACACTTTCAGCTGCGGCCATGGCAACCTGTAAAGGTTTATTGATATTAACTAAGTTTTTAGCTGGTTTGACCAACATGCCCATGGCAGTAAAAAAGGATAAAAATTCACCCGCAGTCATTTGCAGCGAGGTGGAAGAAAAATACACCACACTACCGAGTGATAGACCGATTAATACATTAACAAAACCCGTATTAAAAGCGCCGGTCATATCAACTTTAAAGCGCTGCTGGCGAATGTTTTTAATTAAATCATTAAACTTAGTGCTTTCTTGTTCTTGCGCATGATAAATTTTAACCAATGAATTGCCTGAAATATTTTCATCTAATAGATGAGTCATGTTACCCATGGAGTGTTGAACCTTATTGCTAGAACTGCGCATGCGCTTAGAAGAGAGTTGTACAGCTAAATACACCAAAGGTAATAAAATGACTAGAGATAAGCTTAATTGCCAATTTTTATAAAATAGATAGCCAGTTAGGATAATTACTGTCATTGAAGATTTAATAAAATCTAGCCAAATGGTGGAGGCAGCAGCAGCAATTTGCTCAACATCAAAGGTGAGTTTAGAAAGCGTTTTTCCCGTAGGGTGTTGGTCAAAATAAGATTTGGGTAGTTTGAGAAGTTTTGCAAACATATCAACGCGCAAATCCATAATAACTTTGTTTGACACCCAAGAGCTAGCAGCGGTTGAGGTAAGTGCAAAAATAGAGCTTAAAGTGATGACACCAAATAGAGCTAGCGCATAGATAAAGGCAGTTTGAGCACTACGATCTGTGGCGAACAAATCATCAATAATACGCCCAGTTATTTCCGGAATGGCGCTCTCCAAGGCGGTTGCAAGCATCATCATCACAGAAACAAAGATAAGCTTGCCAATATGTGGCTTTAGATAGGGAAATAGACGCGAGACAAACTGTTTGTACTGCATAGTGCAATTACTTTGTATTTTGATGTTCAACATTATAACGCGTTAAGGTATCATAAGCATTTCAACTTTGTTACTTTTCAATGGCAACAAAATACATCTTTATTACTGGTGGTGTGGTTTCTTCTTTGGGTAAGGGAATCGCTTCAGCGTCGTTAGCTTCAATTCTAGAATCTCGTGGTCTGAATGTGACTATGCTCAAACTTGATCCTTATATCAATGTAGATCCTGGCACCATGAGTCCGTTTCAACATGGTGAGGTTTTTGTGACGAATGATGGTGCAGAAACAGATTTAGATTTAGGCCATTACGAGAGATTTATTCGTCAGCAATTAGGTAAGAAAAATAATTTTACTGCTGGTCGCGTTTATGAAAACGTGATTGAGCGTGAACGTCGTGGCGATTATTTGGGCGCAACGGTTCAAATTATTCCGCATATTACTAATGAAATTAAAGCCTTAGCGCAAGCAGGTGCACAGGGTGCGGATGTAGCCTTGGTTGAAATTGGTGGCACAGCGGGTGATATTGAATCTTTACCGTTCATGGAAGCAATTAGACAAATGAGTCTTGAGCTAGGTCGTGAAAATACTTTGTTTATTCATCTGACGCTACTACCTTATATTAAAGTAGCAGGTGAGTTAAAAACTAAACCAACACAGCATTCTGTAAAGGAGCTTCGTGGTATTGGTATTCAGCCTGATATTTTAATTTGTCGTTCTGAGCAAGAACTGCCAGAAGCAGAGCGTGAAAAAATCGCCCTATTTACTAATGTTGCTTCTGACTCTGTCTTTATGTCGCTAGATGTGGATACGATTTACAAAGTACCACGAGCTTTACATGAACAGGGTTTGGATGAAGTGGTTGTTAAGAAATTAAATCTTAATTGCAAGTCGGCAGATCTAAGCGAATGGGACAGTGTTATAGCCAAGCTTGATGCGCCTAAATCGAGTGTTGATATTGCCATGGTGGGTAAATACATTGATTTAACTGAGGCTTATAAGTCTTTATCTGAAGCACTACTTCATGCAGGTATTAATACAGGCACAAAGGTAAATATCCATTATTTTGATTCTGAAGAGATTGAAAACAGAGGGGTTGATTGTCTAAGCGAGATGAGTGCTATTTTGGTGCCTGGTGGATTTGGTAATCGAGGGGTTGAAGGTAAGATTGCTACCGTGAAATATGCTCGTGAGAACAACATTCCTTATTTGGGAATTTGCTTAGGGATGCAAGTAGCGGTGATAGAATATGCGCGTAATATGGCCGCTATGAAGAATGCTAATAGCACCGAGTTTGATGAAAATACGCCATATCCAGTGGTTGGATTGATTACTGAATGGCAAGATGAGCATGGCTCTACACAAACTCGAAATGAAGACTCTGATTTGGGTGGCACGATGCGCTTAGGTGGACAAGAATGTGCCTTAGTTGAAGGTACGTTGGCTCAAAAAATTTATGCAGCGCCAATGATTACCGAGCGCCATCGCCATCGTTATGAAGTTAACAATAAGTTGATTAAACAGGTTGAAGAGGCCGGTCTGGTGATTTCAGGTAGATCAATTGATGGTACACTGGTTGAGATGGTGGAGGTTGAAAATCATCCTTGGTTTGTTGCTTGCCAGTTCCATCCGGAATTTACCTCAACGCCACGTGATGGCCATCCACTATTTGAAAGTTTTATTAAAGCTGCTAATAAGGCGCATAATTTAATTCTATCTTCATAGGTGTTTGAGCAAGCTTTAAACCACTGGGAAGAGGATGATTTTTTTCAGTATTTTCAGCAAGCGTTCGCACAATTAAGCCTAGATGAACTACCTTTATCGGCCTGTTGTATGTATAGCGGGGTAATTGATCCAGATAGCATCAGTTTGAGACTATTGTCTAGTCGCTCAGACGCACAAACCATTCATTTAAAAATCGGGGTTTTTTTCTGTGAAATCCTGTCAGGTTGTGCCTGTAGTGACGACCCTTCCCAGGCGATAGTACTTGAGAATTCCTATTGCGAATTAAGTGCAACACTTGATCGAAAAAATGCTAAATTGAGTTTTAACTAACGTTTTTTTCTTTTTTTAATAAATTTCATTAATCGACGTTTTTTTGTAACTTGTCGAGCACTCAATTCATTCTTGGTATCTTTAAATGGGTTCTCGCCACTCTTATATTCGCATCTCAAGGGTGTATTGGTTAATTTGAGTGCATCGGTAAAGAAATTCTTTAAGTAGCGGTCATAAGCATTTGGCACGTTTTGAAGATGATTGCCATGAAAGGTTAGTGTTGGTGGAAATACATCTGTTTGATTAACGTATTTAATTTTTAAACGCCTACCTTTAACGGGTGGTGGCTGATGACCCTGATTAGCCGCTTCTAAGATTTTATTTAATGTAGAAGTGGAATGCTGAGTGCCCGCATTTTTGTAAGATTTAATAATCGGTGCAAACAACTTACCCACACCAGAACCATGCAAAGCAGATATGTAATGCACGCTGGCATAATTAACAAAAGACAATTTAACGTCTAATTTACGCTTAACTTCGGACTTTTGGTAGTCATCCAAACCGTCCCATTTATTGATAACAATAAGTAAAGCTCTACCTTTGTCTGCAATCATGCCTAGCAACGTTGCATCTTGCTCAGTAACACCTTCACGTGCATCCAGCACGAGAATCACGACATGCGATCGATCAAGTGCATCAATGGCTTTAATAATGGAAAAAATTTCAATTTTTTCATGAGTAGAGCGTTTACGTCTAATCCCAGCGGTATCAATCAGTGTGTATTTTTGCTCTTCACGCTCAAAAGGAATATAGATGCTGTCACGTGTTGTCCCGGGCATGTCAATGGCTAACACCCTCTCTTCACCCAAGATACGATTAATAAGGGTTGATTTTCCAACATTTGGTCTGCCGAGTACTGCTACTGCAATACCCTCTACCTCTTCTTGTTCTTCAACCACTGTTTGAGGCAGTAAGGGTAGAGTGAATTCGATTAAATCGGCTAAGCCTTGGCCATGTTCAGCAGATATTAATCGAGGCTTGCCTAGGCCCAATTCATAGAATTCGGCTGCTTTAATTTCATCTAAACCTTCAGACTTATTGCAAACAAGAATAACCTCTTTCTTTAGTCGTCTTAAACGAGAAGCAATTTCTAAATCCAGCCCAATAACGCCATCTCGACTGCTGACAATAAAATAAATAATGTCAGATTCTTCAAGTGCGCTTAACACCTGTCCTTGAATGCCACTATCTACAACATTGTCTTCATTGGTTAGACCACCTGTGTCAATAATCGTTGCAAACGTATTGCTATCTTCATCCAGTAAAACCTCCGCATATTGACGATCGCGAGTTAAACCTTCAAAGTCAGACACAAGTGCCTGACGAGAGTGACTCAATCGGTTAAATAAAGTAGACTTACCCACATTCGGGCGTCCAACAAGAGAGATGGTAGGTAGGCCCATGGTAATTTTTGCGGTTAGTTAAGGTCAGCGAGTTTAATGCTGATTAGACTTTGTAATTCAGAATCTTTAGAAATTTGGCTTAAGGCTAACTTATATTGTTCTTTGGCTTTTTCAATTTGATTATCAGCCACATAAATATCACCTTTGAGTTGGCTATATAAGCCATTAAACTCACCAGGATTTTTGCTATCTAGTGTTTCGATTGCTTCTTTATAGTTACCCATTTCAAGCTGTATACTGGCCATTCTCATATTGGCAATAATAGCAATTAATTGATTTTCGTTATTTACCAATGTAGATAGATGCTGTAAGGCAGATTGATAATCTTGGCTTTTAACCGCAGTCTTTGCCATTACTAAAGTTGCTTGTTGTGCATATCCACTGTCAGAATGATTAGCGTTTAAGGCCTCATAAGCTGCTACGTCATCTATTGATGCAGTATTTAAATATAAGGATCTGGCTTCAACAGATTGTTGTTGTTGGTAAGTTTTGTAGGCGCCTAATCCCCAAATACCACCCAATCCAAGTGCAATACCAACAACAATTTGTAAGCCATTATCTTTTAACCATTTTTTGATTTGTTGAGCTTGTTCGTCTTCGGTTTTTCCTACTTCAATAAAATTTTTCATGTGTAATCCTTAAAATATTTGATTGCTTCATCAAGACTTAATGTTAATTGCTGTTCTCTAGATTTTAATGGTTTAATGCTAACTTGGTTATTGTTTAATTCTTCTTCACCCAATATTAATGCGAAATCAGCATCAGCCTTATCCGCTTTTTTAAATTGACTCTTTAAACTACCTAGTGTTATATCATTGTAAATAATGACGTTATCAAGGGATTGGTGTAGCGTACTAGCCATTTGCATAGATTTAAGTTGTGCCTCATTATTTGGGGTAACAATATAAATAGCAAGCTGGCTCTGTTGGGCAGTTATGTTTTGCGCCTCTAATAGCAGAATAAGACGTTCCAGGCCAATAGCCAGTCCAACAGCAGGTGTTGGCTTACCACCCATTTTTTCAACCAGACCATCATAGCGTCCGCCAGCACAAATCGTACCTTGGGCGCCTAAATCAGTGGTAGTCCATTCAAACACGCTGCGATTGTAGTAATCAAGCCCACGAACTAAGCGCGTATTAATAACAAAATCAATATTCAGAACATCTAGATATGCTTTGAATTGCTCAAAATGTTGAGCAGATTCTTCATCTAAATGCGCCATTAGTTTAGGTGCATTATTAATTAAATCTTGCATAGCTGGGTTTTTGCTATCAAGAATTCTTAATGGATTGGTTTCCAGGCGCCTAAGACTATCTTCATCTAATTGGTTTTTATTAGAGGAGAAGTAGTCAATCAAAATATCTCGATAGCTCGCTCTGGCTTCACTAGAGCCAAGGGTATTAATCTCAAGTGTAATGTTTTTTAAACCAAGTTTTTGCCAAAGGCTGTGTGTGATCATCATCAACTCAGCGTCCACTTTAGCATCCGGCGCGCCGAACACCTCTAGACCTGCTTGATGAAATTGTCGGTAGCGCCCTTTTTGCGGACGTTCGTGTCGAAACATAGCTCCTTGGTAAAAGACTTTTTGAATGCCTTCACGTGGTAGATTGTGTTCAATCATCATACGCACGCAACCTGCGGTGCCTTCAGGGCGCAAGCTTAAAGAGTCACCATTAGACTCTTTCCAAGAGTACATTTCTTTTTCAACAATATCTGTTGCTTGACCAATGGCACGGCAGAAGGTATCAGTTTTTTCAACCACCGGCGTGCGAATATTTTTATAGCCGTAAGAGGCAAATAAATCGCTCATGTGTCGCTCGACAAACATCCAAAGATTAGAATCTTTAGGTAGTAGGTCGTTCATGCCACGAATGGCCTGGATTTTTTTGCTCATTTTTATGATCAAATGATAAGATTAAAGCAAGTATTTTACCAATAATTACAATACCTTATCCTTGTATTCGGCATCGCCAGTTTTGTAATAAGCTGAGATGAGAAAAAACACAATAACGGCAAAAAATAAGCGAATCCCTATGAGTAGGAACATATCAGCACCAAAAAATACAAACAACAAAGTATCTTCAATAATAGCATGCGCTACCATTAAAAAATAACACACTGCAATTACTTGTTTTTTACTCATATAACGAGCTTCTTTGAGAAGCACGCCTGCACCATAAGTAATGCCAATTAGCAAGCCGGTAACTAACGCCATAACTGTACTGAGATGGTGGTCAAATTTTTTTAAAATTTTTAAACCTTTGATAATCGTTACAACAAAAATAACCAAACTAACCAGGATAATAATTTCAACCGTCAGTAAAGTAGCTTCATAACTTTTTTGCAATATAAAGTCTGTGAAATTATCTGCCACAACTAACGTAGGCTGATATAGAGCATTGGAAACTTTATCTGGATTGTTGAATAATAACTCCGTTGGGATAATGAGTAATGGCGTCAATACAACAAAGGCCATGATTAATCTAAAGCCAACTGAGTGTAGCCAATCAATGCCTAATTTTTTCATAATTGCTGATTCGATTGGAATGGCGTGTAGCACACCTAAGAACAACCCTAGTACTGTCCAATCATAAACACTTAACCCTAAAGGTGCGGCAAAGGCAATAGCGGCATATAAATTCAGAAACACACCTGAAGCGAGCGCTAGTGCGGCCTCTGGTGGTAAATTAAGTAAGCTAGTAAAAGGTTCAAACACTTGAGCAATAATGGGCATTAGCTCAAAATACATGAGTAATTCGGCCAGCAAAAAATAAGGAATCACTGTAAAAACAATAACCCTGGCCGTTGATAAAGCGCTACTGAAAAAAGCCTGAGTATCAAAAGTCATGAGTTTGAAATACCATTAGGAACATGTCCAGTGGGTACATATTGAGAAGCGGATTCACAATGCGAATGCTGGTCATCAAAGAAAATATCAGCACTAAATTCTTTTAAGAAAACCCCTTTATCGAGCCCACCTAAAAAAAACGATTCATCGATGCGAATACCCCATTCACGCATGGTATGAATAACGCGCTTATGTGAAGGGGCAGAGCGTGCAGTGACGAGTGCGGTGCGAATAGGGTTGTTTTCAACAGGAAAGGCAGATTGGATTTTATGCAATGATTTTAAAAAACACTTAAACGGGCCTGCTTTCAGCTCTACATTAGCAGATTTTCTTTCATTTTCTTCAAAGGCGTCGATGCCTCTTTCTTGAAAGATTTTTTCAGATTCATCTGAGAAGATGACCGCATCGCCGTCAAAGGCAATTCTGAGTTGGGTTTCATGAGCATCTTTAGAGCTTGCGCCAACAATAGAAGCTGCGGCAAAGCCAGACTCTAAGGCTTTTTGCACATCTTGATAGTTGCTAGATAAAAACAAATCCGCTTCAAAAGCGCCAACTAAGTTGTGCGTACTTTCTCCGCGAGTAAAGGCGGCGCGAGAGATATTAAGACCATAGTGCTCAATTGAGTTAAAAATACGCAACCCTGTATCTGCGCTATTTCTAGAGAGCAAAATAACATCGATTGGATTTTTTTTGGTATTGAGTGCTAGTAATTTTTTAACCAAAGAAAACCCAACGCCCGGTGGTAAAACCACATTTTCGTTTTCTTCTTGGTGCTGTGCATAAGCTTCAACCCCTTGCTGCTTAAATATTTGATGCGACTCATCTAAATCAAATAATGCTCTGGATGAAATGGCAATAACCAGTTTATTTTTAGCTTTTGGATCTACAGCGTCTGCCATGATTTTCCTTGATATTGATTCAAACAATAGTCTAGCCATCTTTCGATGAATAGGTTGAGTTCCCATTGTATATTCAGATCACTGCATTGGGTTAAATATGGATGTTCGCTATTGAGCACGGTTTCGTTGCAAACCGAAAGCACTTCAACGAGTTGTGCATCAAAATAAACTTTGAATTTAATATCAGGTTTATGGCTATTCTCTTTAAGAATGTGTGTCAACGTAAAAATACCGGTATGAGCAAAACGCTGTTCTACCATTAAATATAGGTCTGGATGATTAGGGTGGTGAATAACACTAGTATGAGCTGTTTGCTCAATTAAAGGAATAAGCTTAAGGATTTTTTGATAATTCAATTCAAATAATTGCGAGACATCGCTATAAGTCTTTGCTTGGCGAGAATTATATAAATTATGTAAATATTGCGAGTCTAAATCCATTGCGTCGTAAAATTGATGGTTCCATCATTGGCCAGTTCAAATTCATTAAAGCCTATTCTGGTTTCTGAGTTAAATTGCAAGGCAGTCGATGGACATGAATAGATATCTACTCCTAAACGAGAAAACTTAGCAGCCTCATGAGCGTGACCAAACACGACGGTGCGTATTTTTGGGTGCTTGTCCAATATTGCAAATAAATCTTGCGGGTTGGTTAATGACAATTCATCGTCCCAGCTGCTATTCATCGGCACTATAGGATGATGTAGGACAATTATAATGTAGGCTGCACTAGAATTTAAACAAGTTTTATCTAGGGCCACCAACTCTGATTCACTCACCAGGCCACTGGTTTGTCCAGTTTGTACAGAATCGATACTAATTATCTCCCAATTATCCAATTTAGCACTTGTTAATAAGTTTTGACCAAAAACTTGCGTTAGATTTTGAGTTTGATCGTGATTACCGCCAATGACAAAAATTGGCTGTTGAATAGGAGAGAGGATGTTTTTTAAAGTTTGATAAGAATTCAAAGAGCCGTGATGTGTCAAATCACCACTGATTAGTAAAGCATCAAATTCAGTCTGTTTAATGTTCTGAATAACCGATTGAAGATTGCATTGAGAATCAACCCCCATAACCATAAGTTGGTCGTCAATATGGCAATCACTTATTTGGATTAGTTTAGGCACGCTGAGTAAAGGTTACACGGGTGCTAACACCAGTTAGTAGTTCGTAAGCAATAGTTTGACAGTGTAAGGCCACTGTTTCAACACGCAGCTTGTCATTTCCCCACAAGATGGCGCGGTCGCCAATCTGAGCGTTTGTCTGTTTAATATCTACACAGATAAGATCCATAGAGACACGTCCCACCAGTGTGCATAAAGTGCCATTAATGAGTACAGGTGTGCCATTTTTTGCATGACGAGGATAACCATCACCATAGCCAATACCGATAATGGCAATACGCGTATCTTTATCAGCTTTCCAGGTGGCGCCATAGCCGACAGCTTCCCCAGCTTTAATTGTTTTTGTGCTAAGAATGGGGGCAGATAATTCCATAACAGGCATAAGTTGTTCGTCAATATTGGCAAAAGGCGAAGCGCCATACAGCATAATGCCTGGACGTACATAATCAAACTGTGACTTGACTTGACTCATAATGGCAGCTGAGTTAGCCATTGAGCGATAAAAGTCTTTGGTGTCGAGCTGATTAAAAAAATCTAATTGTTGCGTATTTTTAGGATGCATAGGTTCATCAGCACAGGCAAAATGGCTCATGATACATTCAATTTGAATGTGCTTATGATTGTCTATTTGACTTAAAACATCTGACAAACTCTGCGCTGCAATTCCTAAACGATGCATGCCAGTATCGATTTTAATCCATAGTTTGACAGCATGCTGACTACTCATGAGAATTGCCAACTGTGAAAGGTCATGAAAAACCAAATGGCAATTTAGCTGAATGGCTTCTTGCAAGTCTTTTTCAGTAAAAACACCGGATAATAATAAGATAGGTTTTTGTGTCAATGGGCGCAATCTGCGAGCTTCACTTAGCTCGCTAACTGCTAAGATATCAGCTGTAAATAAAGGCGTGATTAAGTCAAGGTGATGACCATAAGCATCTGATTTAACCATGCCAACCACTTTTGCCTGTGGTGCATGTGCGCTAACCACTGCTAAATTGTGAGCCAAAGCTGATTGAGAAATAGCGGCTACGGCTTGCATAAAAAGCTAGAAAGGCTCTTGGTCAAAATTAGCTATATTGTTATTATAGGCCGCATCCATTTGTTCATCAGGCATGCCTTGGAACTGATCTTCGTTAGCCAAATCTTCAAAACGTGCATACTCACCAATAAAGGCCAGCTTCAGTCTGCCGGTAGAGCCGTTTCTATGCTTGGCAATTTGCAAGTCTGCTTTGCCGATTTCCTCAGGGTTTGAGTAAGAGTCATCGTGGTATTGTTGATCACGATAGATAAATGCAATAATGTCCGCATCTTGCTCAATCGAGCCAGATTCACGTAAGTCTGACATTTGTGGCATACGGCCTTTGCCCGCTTTAGGACGTGACTCAACACCACGGTTAAGCTGTGAAAGAGCAATCACTGGCACATTAATCTCTTTAGCTAGCGCTTTCAGAGATCGAGAAATTTCTGAAATTTCTTGAACGCGGTTATCACTCTTACCGTGGACAACCATTAGTTGTAAATAATCCACCATGATCAAGGATAAATCAGGATATTGGCGCTTTAGACGGCGACATTTCGCTCTAATTTCTGTTGGCGTGATAGACGGTGTTTCATCAATTAAGACTGTTGATTTTTCCAGCGCCAGTACTGCATGATTAAAACTATTCCAATCTGTTTCTGTCATAGTGTCTTTAAGGTTTTCACCCTTAATATGGCCGAATGACGTAATCATACGCATCACCAAAGACTCTGTCGGCATCTCCAAGCTAAAGACTGCCACAGGCTTAGGCTCTTTAGCAGTAATGGCAACATGTTCGACAATATTCATTGAAAAAGCAGTCTTACCCATAGAGGGGCGCCCAGCAACAATAATTAAATCACCATTTTGCAAACCAGAAGTGATTTTATCAAGCTCACTAAACCCTGTTTCAAGTCCGGTAATGCCGTCAGCTTCTTGCATTTCATGAACACGGTTGACCACATCTTTGATAATGTCTTTAACATTGGTAACGTCTTGTTTACCACGCGAAACTTGTTCGGCAATTTCAAAAATTTTCTTCTCAGATAAATCGATCAGATTTTGCACTTCCATGTCTTTGGGGTTATAAGCAGTATCGGCAATTTCATGGCTGGCAATGATAAGCTGACGATAAACACTCAGTTCACGCACATGTTTGGCGTAAGCCTCAATGTTGGAAATACTCGGTGTGTTTTCAGCAATTTGAGCCAAGTAAACAAAACCGCCAATGGTTTCTTCATTGCCATTTTTCTTAACATACTCTTTAACGGTCAAGATATCTGCTGGTTGGTCATGCTGTAGTAATGTAGCAATAGCCTCAAAAATTATTCGGTGTGAAGCATTGTAAAAATCCACCTCCGTTAAAATATCTGCTACCTGGTCCCAAGCATCGTTATGTAGTAGCAGGCCGCCTAAAACAGATTGTTCAGAGTCAATAGAATTAGGCGGAACTTTAACGTTTTCGATGTTCATAAGCTTGTTTAAAAAATAAAAAACCCTCTTGCGAGGGTTCTTAATTTTAACTCAATTTTGGGCTAAATTTTTACTCTTCTTCTTGCGCCTCAACAACCACTTTAATAGCAACTGAAATTGAAGAATGTAGAGTTACGCTAATGTCGTACTCACCAGTATGGCGAATAGCCTCTGGCATATTAACATTACGTTTTTCAACTTCAAAACCTGCAGTCGCCAAGCTTGCTGAAATGTCTGCTGTTGAAATAGAGCCGAATAATTTACCTTCATCGCCCGCATTCGCAGCAATAGTACAAACTGTACCAGTCATTTTAGCTTCAACAGCCTGAGCCGCTTTAAGCGCTGCCGCTTCTTTAGCTTCTAAATCAGCTTTCAAAGTTTCAAATTCAGCTAAGTTGGCTTTTGTTGCTGGTTTAGCCTTACCTTGAGGAATTAAAAAGTTACGTGCATAGCCCGCTTTCACATTAGCAAGTTCGCCTAGGGCGCCTACTTTCTGAATGGTTTCTAATAAAATTACTTGCATGATCGTTACTCCTATTTCTTGTGCTTATCAGTGTAAGGAATCAGGGCTAAAAATCTAGCTCTCTTAATGGCAGTTGTTAACTGACGCTGGAATTTAGCGCTAGTACCTGTCATTCTTGATGGGGTGATCTTGCCACTTTCATCAATATTCTTTAATAATGTATCAACATCTTTATAGTCAATTTTTTCAACGCCTGCTGCAGTAAAACGACAAAAAGTATTTACTTTAATTTGAGGTCTACGCTTTCTCTTTTGTTGCTTAGCCATAATATTCTCCTATTTTCTAACGGGTTTTTTATCTTCGTCTTTAGCAGTCATCATGATTGATGGCTCAGTAATTGCCCCATTTTCAGAAATAATTAAATTTCTAAGTACTGCATCATTAAAACGGAAATTATAGTTAAGCTTATCAAGCGTATCTTGATCACATTCAATGTTCATTGATAAGTAGTGCGCTTTATAGATTTTGTTAATTGGGTAAGCTAGATGCTTACGACCCCAATCTTCTTCTCTATGAATTTGTCCACCACCAGCGGCAATGATTTCTTTGTAGTTATCCATCATTGTGCTTACTTGAGCCGATTGGTCAGGGTGCACAATAAGTGTAATCTCATAATGTCTCATGAGTTTTTCTCCTTATGGTTATTAAATAATAGCTTGGAACACTATGTTCTCAAGCAAGGGAGTGGGTATTTTATACTAATTGTTAAATTTTTTGGCTGTAAATTTAGCCATTGGCATAATTTCCGATATTTTTAAATAATTTTTTTAAAGTATGTTGATATTATTTAAAGTTTGTGACTTGTAAAAGCTTTTAAAATCAAAGGTTATGGTTACTTATTTAGATGAATCCAGTACTTTACATTGTTAATAGATAAAAAAAGATGAATAAGATTTTTTCTAAATGGTTTAAATACGCTGTAGCACTTATTTTTGTGGCTTTTGCGTTGTATGTGAATGGGCTAGATAATCAAGTTAAAAAGGCGTTTTCAAAGCCACAAAATCCTAATATGTTAAGCTTTGAGCAACAGTCAAAAGTGGTGATTAATATGTTGTTAATTACTGAAGATCAGTCATTTTTTAATCATTCTGGGGTTGATTTTAAAGAAATCGTCAGAGTATTGCGCGATTATTATTTTTACGATAAACCACTACGTGGCGCTAGCACAATCACTCAGCAACTGATTAAAAATACCTTGTTAACGCGAGAGCGTACACTTGATCGTAAGCTTAAAGAAATTATAATGGCGCTACTATTGGAGGCTGCTTTTGATAAAGAATTTATTCTTAATTATTATTTGAGCCATGTTTACTTGGGACAAAAGGGTAATTTAAGTGTTAAAGGTTTTGATCAGGCTGCACAATTTTATTTTAATAAAAGTGTGAAACACTTATCTTTGGAAGAGATAGCAACTTTGGTGGCTTTGGTTAAGGGTCCGAGTTATTATCATCCAGTTAGACATCCGCAAAGATTGGCAAAGCGCAGGCAATTGGTTTTGCGCTTATATAATAAGTATGAAAAGATTGTAAAATAACCTAATGAAAAATATTCTCGCCATCGACACTTGTACTGAAGTTTGTTCGGTTAGTCTTTATACACAGGGTAAGATCACTTCTCGATTCTTAAAAGATGTGGCCAAAAGTTCTGGTCTGATTTTACCGTTGTGTGACGAAGTGCTAAACGAGACAGGGTTGAGTGTTGCCGATCTTAATTTAATTGTCTATACCAAAGGCCCTGGTGCATTTACAGGCGTGCGCATGTGTGTGAGTGTGGTGCAGGGCATGTCGTTGGCGTTTGATATTCCTACTTTGGGTTTTTCTACGTTAGAGGTGGTGGGACTGGGTGCAAGCAAAAAATACAAGACTGATAAAGTCGCTATTGCACTTGATGCGCGTATGGATGAGGTCTATTGGGGACTTTATCAGCAAGGTGTTTTTAGTAATGAAATGCTATGTAAGCCTAGTGAAGCGCCACAGCTTAACGCTGATTATATGGGTGTCGGCACGGGCTGGGGTGCTTATCAGCAAGCACTCATAAGTGCAACAGCTGTGGATTGTTGTGAGGCTGAGTTCTACCCTAAGGCAGAAAATTTAATTGATTTGGCATTGCTGCATATTGAGCGTGGCGGCCTATTGGATGATAATTTGCCATTGCCAACTTATTTACGCAACAATGTGGCGCAAAAATCCTTAAAATGATTCTCAAATTTTAATTATTAATCATTTATGTGGAAATGGATTCAGGCATTCGCCTCCCCAAAAAATTTCTATCAAATTAGTGCTAAGATTATTCCTTGGTTTTTGTATCCTTTTATCGGTTTAACGATAGTTGGGCTATATTGGGCGTTCATCGCTTCTCCTGCAGATTATCAGCAAGGTGATAGTGTGCGTATTATGTATGTGCACGTGCCTGCAGCATGGATGAGTTTAATGATTTATATTGTGATGGCGGTTACAGGCGCTATTGGGCTTATTTGGCAAATTAAACTGGCTGACATTGTGGCAAAAGTTTCAGCACCGATTGGCGCTGCTTTTACATTTTTGGCCTTGGTAACGGGTGCTGTATGGGGTAAGCCGATGTGGGGAACTTGGTGGGTGTGGGATGCACGCCTAACCTCAGAGCTTATTTTGTTGTTTTTATATTTGGCTTATATCTCACTTAATAATGCCTTTGATAATCCTAAGACAGCTTCCAAAGCTAGCGCTGTTTTAGCGATTGTGGGTTTGGTTAATATTCCAATTATTTACTACTCAGTTGAATGGTGGAACAGCCTACATCAAGGCGCTTCAATTGGCGTCAATAAACTGTCAATGCAAATAGATATGTTTATTGCATTAATGCTCATTAGCTTCGCTTTTAAATTTTTATATGGCGCTTTGCTATTGATGCGAGCGCGAGATGAGGTGTTAATTAGAGAGCAAAATTCAGGCTGGGTAAAGGCATTAATTATGAAAGGTGATAAATAATGGACATTTTCGCACAATTAGCTTTTGACAAATATGCGAGCTACATTTGGTTTTCATATGGGCTTACTTTTATCACGATTGCATTTTTGTTTTTAAGAGCAAAAACTGCTCATCGTGATACCATCAAACAATTACGAATTAAATATTCAAGGGATTCATAGCATGACAAAACGACAAAACAGAATGGTGTTAGTGGCCCTGTTAGTGGCTGGTGCGATATTAGCAATTACTTTATTGCTACAGGCATTAGGCAGTAATACCAATTACTTTTATTCACCGACTGAAGTGGCTGAAGGTAAAGCGCCAGTTGGCAAGAGCTTCCGCTTAGGTGGGCTTGTTGCAAACGGCAGTGTTGTTCGTGAAGATATGACGGTTAATTTTGAGGTCACCGATAATAAAGAGACTTTTAAAATTAACTATACAGGCATCTTGCCAGATTTGTTTCGAGAGGGTCAAGGAATCATTACAACAGGTTCATTGGTAAATGGTACTTTTATTGCAACAGAAGTCCTAGCTAAGCACGATGAAAACTACATGCCACCCGAAGTCGCTGATGCGTTAGAAAAGGCCGAAAAGTAACTATGGGTAAATTTTTACCAT
>JAHZJR010000139.1 GCA_022600805.1 Pseudomonadota bacterium | reverse complement strand
GGAAATGCCAAAACCATCAGAGACGGGATCGGCGATGCACGTGAAGCAATCCGGACCAGTCAAAATCAAAATGTGAATTACTATCTGCCTTATCTCTACGGAATGATGAATCTGGCAGTCAATATTTTTAGCTAGAAAGGTGCAGTTAGAAGCGCTTAAAGATGAGTCAAACAAGGCTGGCCAGCAAATAACAGCGGATAAAGTTTTAAGTAGGCACGAGGGCATTAAGCAGAGGCTTGAGCATGCTAATGCTGATGGTAAAGCATTCCAAACTGAAACTAAGACAACGTTTAATTTTATCCCGGTTGGAAGTGATGACTGATATAAACGTTGAGTATGTTAAAAACTTACACCCAGTTTTTACCAAACCCAAAAGAATAAAAATAATAGTCGGCGGCCGGGGTTCAACAAAGTCAACTGGCATCGCTGACTATGTCGCCGCTAAGGTTTCTAATGGTGAGCTTTGGTGCTGCGCCCGTGAAAATCAAAATTCAATAGAAGAATCGGTACACAGAACAATACTTGATGAAATATCAAGACTTGGAATATCCGGCTTTGATGACACTAAAACTTCAATAACTCATGCTGAAAGCGGTGGCAGGACATTCTACCGAGGTTTGGCTAGAAATATTACATCGTTAAAATCTACCTTGTCTGGCATTGATGGTTTATGGATTGAAGAGGGCGAGGACATATCAGCAAACACGCTCAGAGTACTAACGGCCTCAGTGCGATTAAACGCTAAAGACTCTGAAAGGTTATTAGCTGGCGAAGACGTTAAAATGCCAGAGATAATAATCACTATGAACCGAGGCGCTCGAACTGGTGCGGTTGCTCAAAAGTGGCTAGCTAGAGCTGAAAAAGATTTAAAGCGCTGTGGGTATTACGAAGATGGCACGGTGATGATTGTTCAAATGAACTATACGGATATGCCAAAGAGTTGGTTTGAAGCCTCTGGTCTTGAGCAGGAGAGATTGGACGATTACGAGCATTTAAGCCGAGCTGCTTATGATCACAAATGGCTAGGCGCTTACATAGATGAAGTAGAGAATTCAATAATTAAACCGGAATGGTTCGACGCCGCTATTGATGCTCACAAATTAGAAAGGCTTAAAAAAGTATTTGAACCGCATGGCGCTAAGATAGCATCGCATGACCCTAGTGACTCAGGTAATGACTCAAAAGGGTTTGCTTTGCGATACGGCTCTATTATTCAAACAGTTCAAGAGAAAACCAAAGGTGAAATTGACGAGGGCTGTGACTGGGCGACAGGGCTTGCATTAAAATACGGTGCCGATTGGTTTATATGGGACGGTGACGGTATGGGTGCTGGGTTGAAGCGTCAAGTGTCAATAAATCTAGATGGCACCAAAACACAATACACCATGTTTAGGGGCTCGCTATCCGGTAAAGGCCAAGATAATGCAGAAAGAGTATACCAAGCCGAGTATGGCTCAAGGAAGTCAAACCCTAAGACATACATGGAAACATTCAAAAACAACCGAGCACAATACTACATCAAATTAGCTGATAGATTTTATAACACCTATCGCTGCGTTGTCCGTGGCGAGTATGTTGACCCGTCAGAAATGATAAGTTTAGACAGTGACGGAATTGAAAACATTGAGTTACTTAGGTCTGAGTGTTGCCGAGTGCCGCGTGTTGAGAATAGCAATGGGCTTGAGCAGATAATGAACAAAAAAGAAATGAAATCTAATGGTATAGAGTCGCCCAACTTGTCAGACTCAATAATGATGTGTTTATTTACACCAACAGTTAAAAAGAAACGCAAGGCGTTAAACTATGGAAAGTCTAACGTTTACTGATATACTATTGACATACCATAAAATTGGAATTAAGCAATGAGTAAAATGACTGATAACGAACTAGCCTCGATATTATCACAAGCTGAAAGGCAGGCGGCGATATATACTGGCGAGTTTATGGCCGACAACGAAAAGTATCTCAATGCGTACATGGGTTATAAAACTGGCGACTTTTCTCACAGTGATGAGCAATCCGGTGCGGTGTCAACTGACGTTGCAGATGTAATCGAATCGGATATGCCTAGCTTAGCTCGTGTTTTTCTTGGCTCCGGTGATGTTGTTACCTTTGTTGCCAATACTGAGAATGAAAAGGAAATAAAAGAGGCAGAAGAAAAAACAAAATACGTTAACTGGATTGTTAGAAATCAACCAGAGTCGTTCCGCACCATTCATAACTGGCTTAAAGATGCAGAGATACAAAAGAATGGAGTTGTAAAATACTTCATTGAAGAGCAAAAGGAAGTTGACGAGCATGAATATTCTGGGTTAAGTGCTGAAGAAATGGTTAGCGTTTCAGACTCGTTGAAAGGTCACGATGTCGATCGCGTTAAGGTTGAAGTCGCTGAGCAATTAGAAGATGTGGAAATGCAAACTTTTGATATAAAGTTCAGAGTTACCACTACAAAGAAAAAAATATGTATTATTAATATCCCGCCAGAATCGTTCCTAATAACTAAAAACGCAACAAGTATTGACGATGCCTCCTTAGTTGGTGATAGGGTTAAAAAAACCAGAGGTGAGTTATTAGCTGAGGGCTTCCCAAAAGATAAAATAAACGAATTACCCACCGTCGATTATGAAGACAAGAAACAATCAAACATAAACTCAATAAGAAACAAAGACCAAGGCGGCTCAACTCCAAGCTCATCTACTGATTTATCAGATTGGGCTAATGAAGAGGTTGAAATATCAGACTTGTATTGCAAGGTTGACTTTGACGGCGATGGTATTGCTGAGCGTAGACATATTATGATGTCTGGTAATGTGATATTGGTTAACGAATATTTCAACCATGTACCTTACGCCTCATTGTCAGCCATCTTAATGCCACACAAAGCCATTGGTCGCAGTCGTGCGGAAATAACCTACGAGACACAGAGGCAAAAGACCGCGTTAGTTCGGGGGATGATGGACAATATGTATATGGTGAACAACCCCAGACACATTGTTCATGATGATATTGACCTAGATGACATGCTGACAGTAAGAACAAACGGAATAGTAAGGCTTGATGAAGAATCAAACGTGCTGCCGGGGCAAGCTGTATTTCCGCTAACGGTGCCGTATATCGGTGATAAAAACCTGATGACGCTCCAGTATGTAGATCAAGCTAGAGCGCAAACAACAGGTTCGCT
>JAHZJR010000138.1 GCA_022600805.1 Pseudomonadota bacterium | reverse complement strand
TAGGTGGTGCAGCAGCAGGCGAGGCTCTAGTTGATGCCCCTGCTCGTAAAGCAGAAGAGGCTAGCAGCCAAGCACAACAACGTGCTGAACAGGCTAAGAGAGATGCCTTAGCAGCCGCAAGTGCTAAACAAACAGAGATGGCTACAGGAGCTGGTGTAGTAGAACGTAAAGGTGCTACAAGCCTTGGTGAAAAAGATGAGAAAGACGTACGTTCAACTGTACGTAAGAAGAAGAAGGGTGCAGGTAAACTGCGTATTGACCCTCTTGCAGCTAATACAGCAGCAGGTGGCTCATCTACTACTGGCGAAGCTGGATTAAAAATTTAAGGTATTATAGATGAAAAAGCACGAACTACAAGAAAAATTTGGGAGTGCTAAAGAAGTCTATAACTATTTAGAAAAATATAGAAGCAGCCTAGAGCAGACCTGGGAAGAGTGTAGTGAACTAACACTACCATATATATTCCCTGATGACAATATGTCAGAGTCTATGGCTATCTATACACCCTACAATAGTATAGGACCAAGCAGTGTTAACAACCTAGCAAGTAAATTACTACTAGCTTTGTTACCACCTACTGGTAACTTCTTTAGACTCCTACCAAATGAGGAAGACTTATTTGGAATGGATAAAGAGGAGTTGGATTATCTTGATAAGGAACTAAGTAAACTTGAGCAGGACATTAATGTACTTATTAACGTACAAGCATTACGTGTCCCTCTTTTTGAGGCGTTAAAGCTCCTTATTATTACAGGAAACACTCTGTTGTATAAGGTGAAGGATAGCGGTCTTAAGGTGTTCAATCCTTACCAATTTGTTGTTGAACGTGACTACTCGGGTAATGTTACTCGAATGGCTATTGAAGAGAAAATCTCTAAGAAGACTCTTCCAACAGACGTACTACAACTAATAGAAGATAATTCATCTGATGAAAAGAAAGGCGAAAAGAGAGATGTGTCTGTACACACTCTAGTAGCTCTTCTAGAAGAAAATAAATATGTAGTGTACCAAGAAGTAGAAGGAGTTCTTATTCCTAATACTATCAAGTATCACGATTCAGATAGTCTTCCATACTTACCATTGAGATGGACAAGTATTGTTAATGAAGATTATGGACGTGGTTTAGTTGAGCAGTACCTTGGCGACCTTCGTAGCTTAGAGGGATTATCTAAGATGATTGTCGAAGGTGGTGGTATCTCAGCTAAGACTGTATTTGGTTTACGTCCTGCTAGTACAACAAAGATTGAAGATTTACACGAAGCTAAGAACGGTGACTTCATCTTAGGTGACTTAGAGAAGGACATTACTACACTACAAGTAAATAAATCAGCTGACTTACGTGTACCATATGAGTTAATGCAATCATTGGAACAGCGTCTAGCTAAAGCATTTCTTGTATTCTCTAGTCAGGTTCGTGACTCTGAACGTACAACAGCAAGTGAAGTACGTATGGTTGCTAATGAACTTGAGGCTACTCTAGGTGGTGTATTCTCTGTGCTTGCACAAGACTTACAACTACCATTACTTAAGTTACTACTTAATGAAATCGAACCTAAAGCACTGAAAGTAACAACACCAGCTATTTCAACTGGTATTAATGCTATTAGTCGTGAGAAAGATTTCCAAAATCTAAATGTAATGTTACAGTCATTAGGTCAGTTAGGACCTGAGATTGTTTCTCAATACTTAGATGTAGGTAAGTACATAGGTAAGGTAGCTAGTGCGTTAGGTATGAACCCTGAGGACATTGTTAAGTCTCAAGAGACTATAGCACAAGAACAACAACAAGCTATGATGATGCAGCAGGCTCAAGCACAACAAGACCAAGCTAATCAGATGGAACAGATTGCTGTTAAACAAGGAGGATAGATGATTTTCAACTCTCTAAAAGAGCAACACGATTATACTGTAAAGCAAAGGGAAGAAGAGGTTAAGGCTACACAGCCACAACCTAAACAAGCCCCTGCTAAGAAAGCAAAATCAACTAAGTAAAGGAAGGTAAAAAATGGAGAACGAAGTTCAAGAAGAAGCGATTGTAGACGAAGCCCAAGCATCGCAGGAAAAGTCTACGGTTTTAAGTGAGGACGAGGTACAAGCTACATTAAGTGAAGAAACACCAGAGGCTGATGTAAGCTTACCGTCTGAAGATAACTTTGAAATGCCAGACAAATTCCAAGGTAAATCTGCCGAGGAAATTGCTAGGGCATATGCAGAGTTAGAAAAAATGAAAGGTCAACCAGAGGCAGATGAGCCTAAGGCAGAGGAAACAACAGAACAGAAAGATGATTCTGAGTTTGTAAATCCTATGTTAGAAGAGGGTAGACCTGAAGATAGTAAAGATGTACCAGCAGATAAGTTCGCAGCTCTCGTTGATGAGTATGATGAGAACGGAAGTCTGTCGGAAGATTCGTACAAAGCTTTAGAAGAGCTTGGGTATGATAAAAATTTTGTCGATGAAAAGATTGACTACATCAACTACAAAAGAGAAAAAGAAGCAGATACTGTACTAGAACCTTATGGTGGTACTGAAGCATTTAAGGATGTCTCAGCGTGGGCAGCTGCTAATTTCTCTGAAGAACAGTTGCAGAACATTAATCTACAACTTGCTTCTGGAAACAAACAAACACAGGATGCAGTACTGTCTAGTTTGTTTATGGGATACAAGCAGTCTGTTAAGACAGATGCTCCTAAAGATGTAACACTGCACACTAATCAACCTCAGACAACACGTACTGAAGGTTATTCGACTAAGTCTGAATACTTAAAAGATGCTAAAGACCCAAGGTATGAAAAAGATACGGGTTATCGTAAACAAGTAGAACAGAAAATGCTTAAGACAGATATGAGTAAGTGGTACTAAACTGATAGCTACCCCCTAAATTATGGGGGTTTGCTACCTTGCTTTAGGTCTTAAGCGAGGTGATGGTAGTTTTGCTCTCCTTTTCTGTCGTCATCTCCCTTAAGCCCTGAGGGGCATACTACGGTGTGCAACAAAGGATAACTTAGCCCAAAACGTGTTTGTAAAAACAAGAATGTACCGTAAGGTACGAACAACTAATTTCACGCTATTATAAGGAAAAAATAACAATGGCTATAACTTCAACTAATATTAATAAGGATGCTTCACGTAGCACGGCTTTGACCCTGTACACTGGAGAGGTTCTTAAAGCATTTGACGTAAAAAATATTGCGTTAGATATGATTTCAACTCGTACAATTTCTGGCGGTAAGTCTGCACAGTGGATTGTAACAGGACAGGCGTCTGATAGCAATGTTGCTTCTCATACTCCAGGTGCAGAAATCTCAACACAAACTCTAGCTAACGATGAAGTAACTATTACTGTTAGCACTCGTTACTACTACTCTCACTTTGTTGATGAGTTAGACGAGAAACTAGCTCAGTACGAAATTCGTGGTGAATTAGCTAAGCAGGCTGGTGAAGCTCTTGCAACTAAGATTGACAAGGCTGTATTCCAAGGTATGGTAGATATGTTCGATGAGGACAACTGGACTGTTAAGACAGGTCAATCAGCTCCTGGTGTTATCAATGTTAACACTGCATGGGATGCTGCTTCTGGTCCTGAAGCTAAAGGTAATGTACTTGTAGAAGGTTACTTCGAAGCTCGTTCATTATTCAACGGTCGTGACGTTACTGCTGAGCCTATGGTTGTTACTACTCCACAGAACTACTACAATCTTGTACAGTCTACTCGTGGTGTAAACGCTGACTTTACTTCTAATAACGGTGGTATTGATTCAGGTAACATCTCTATGGTTGCTGGCTTACGTACTGCTTGGACTAACAATCTTCCTGCTGCTCTTCAGTACGACCAAGACGGTGGTGCTGGTACTGGTACAGCATATGAGTTGCAAGCTCTTGTATTTACTAAAGATGTATTTGGTGTTGTTAAGGCTATGGATATTACTTCTGAGTCTAACTACATTCCAGAGCGTCTTGGTTACTTATTGACTTCTTACTACGCATTAGGTATGGGTGGTTTGAATGCAACAGGTCTTGCTGCTATCGTAACTACTGCTTAATCTAAGTAGTAGGTTTTTAGGGGTTATCTTCGGGTAGCCCCTTTTAAGTTTATTACATAAAGGATTAATTATGGCAATTTTATTTACGGATGGTACTGAGTACTCGACCACAAAACTAGACATGATTAATGACTGTCTACTGTCTATTGGTGAGATGCCGTACCCTACTGGTACTTTGATTACTGACATTCAAACAGGTGAAGATGGTGACGTAGCTAGACGAATGGTTGAAGAGACAATGATTGAAACACAATCTAGAGGATGGTTTTTTAATACTGACTACAACTACAGATTTGTTCCTACTGCAAATGCTATCACATTACCTCCTAATGTACTCAGAGTAGATATGTACGATAAAAGGTACACGCTTAGAGGAAATAGGATTTACGACAAGGAAAAATTTTCATTCGATTTAGGGGATGATATTACTGAATTGTTCGGAGACATTATCTGGGTAGTTGACTACGAAGACTTACCACCTAACGCATACGGTTACATAGCAATGAGGTCTGCACGAAAGTTTCAACAGAAAGTTATTGGTTCACCAGAACTAGCAACCTTCACACAAGTTGATGAACAAGACGCATTACTGAATATGCAACGTGAGCATATGCAATATCAAGATTATAATATTAGGGCTAAAGAACTGAGTAGACACACTAACGCATATTTAAAGGGGTAAGAAATGGCTAGTACAAATAGTAACTTAATTACACATACTATCCCTAACTTAGTGGCTGGTGTCTCCCAACAGTTTACTGAAGCAAGATTTGAAACACAAGTAGAAGAGATGGAGAACTGCGTACCTAGTATCGCAAGGGGTGTTATTAGACGTAATCCAATCTCAACTATTACATCTACTTACACACCCCTTACTAATTCTTCTTATGTATATACATACGACCGAGGTACTGGCACAGAACAGTATGCCATTGAGATTGATGGTAGTGGTAATTGGTATGTACATAATATTAACACAGGTGCTCTTGTATCTTCAGGATATAAACAGTACTTTACAGTACCAGCTGGTAGTACGCCTAAAGAGTCATTCGAAGCGGTTACTATTGGTGATTATACATTTATTGTAAACATCACTAAGACAGTAACAATGAATGCAATTACAGGTGAACAGTCTGGTGCTAACTCAGATGCTTTAAACAAAGCAATGGTACACTGGATTAAGAAAACTACTGCTATTCAAGTAAGTAACAAGTCTGATACAGACAATACAGTTAATTCAAATAATGTTGTTACTGCGTCTGTTACAGATGCTGGTATTCGCTTAGAAGGTTATGAGTATACTTTAAAGAGACCAGGCTCATCTACTACTGTACAAGGTATTAAAGATACTCGTAGTGGTGTTACTCAGACTGACCGTATAACATCAAGTTCTATAGCTGCTCAAATGGGAAGTGCTCTTGGCTTATCAACTAGTGAGTCTTTTATATATAGTTCTAATTCAGACTATGCTTGGGAATATAATGATACCTTTGGTAAAGAAGCAAGTCTATTAATTCATAAGACTATAGATAATGCTTCTTCTCTACCTTCTGTGATGCCTATTACTTTCAATAAGATTATTAAAATATCAGGTGCTTTTGCTACTGAGTATGATGATTATTATATGAAGTATGATGCAACAACTAAGGAATGGAGTGAGTGTGTAGCACCTAATACAGCTACAGAACTTAACGCATCAACTATGCCTCACGTTATTATACGTAAGTCTTTAACTGAGTTTGTATGTTCTGAGTATGAGTATGATGCTATTGATGCACTAGGTCTTGATGCTACTGATATTGGCTGGAAGACTAAACAAGCAGGTGACGATGTTACTCTTGAGAATCCTAGCTTTATTGGTAAAGAGATTGTTAACATCTTCTTCCATAAGAACCGCTTAGGTTTCTTAACTAAAGAGTCTATCATCTTATCTGAAACAGCAGACTACGGTAACTTCTTTGCTACTACAGCACAGTTTCTTCCTGATGATGACCCTATTGATTTGTTTGTAGCTACTACAGATGTTACTGTACTACGGGCGGCTGTATCTACGGCTGGTACTCTTATTCTATTTTCTGATGATTCACAGTTTGTAGTATCTTCAGCAACTAGTGGACCATTAACTCCTAGTAGTGCTACTGTTAATACAGCATCTAACTATACATATAGTTCTAACGCTACAGCAGTAGCTAATAAAGTATACTTTGTATCTGAGTCTGGTGGTTATAGCCAGTTGTTTGCATACCGTCTAACAGAGGGATTACAGACAACAGAAGCTGAACACTTAACAGCTCACATACCTTCGTACATACCAGAAGGAGTTACACAGGTAGTAGGACATAGTACTCTTGGTTACATATTTATGCAATCAGAGGCAACACCTAACACTATCTATGTACTTAATACTTTTGTTAAGGGTGGACAAGATGCTCAGAATGCTTTCCATAAGTGGACGTTTGGGTTTGATGTTATCAATATGTCTATTATTAATAATAAGTTAATAGTACACGGACTTAATGAGGATGGTACAACTAAACTACTTGAGATGTCTTTAGAGATTCCAGGTGATATTACTGCTGTTACTTATACTGATACTGGGTATGGTGATTATACTTCGAGTGTAACCCTATCTAAGTTTCACGTTAAAGATGCAAAGGGTAATGGTACAAATAGAGGTAGAACTCAAATTAGGTCTATACAGATTGCTACTAAAGATAATAGTCGCTTTATGTGTAGTATATACAACCGTAAGTTCTCTACTAACCCAGACACAACTGATTGGATGATTAAATCTGGTTTTTGGGATGATGCTGGTGAGTGGGATGATACTAATGTGTGGAAGGATGCTTATCCATTATACATACGTAACTACTATGATGACGAGAAAATATCTGTAATGAGTAACTCTAACGATGTACAAATACAAATAAAAAATAATAATGAAAGCCCTACAACAGGCTTTGAATTATCGACAGTAAATATTGAAGCTCTATTCTTCCAAAGAGCTTTAAGAATGTGAGGAGGAAGTATAAATGATTTCAAAAAAATATTTTGTAGCGGATGGGGACACTGCCTATTTCCTTACTGAGTTTATTATAAAAGGCTCTGAATACTGTAGAGTATATGTAAGTGATAGTTTAGAGTTACCTGTATCAGCTACTGATAGGGCTGCTTTGTTAGCACCTGTCTCTGACTGGGAACTATTTAATAATAATATTGTATTCTATGATAGTAAAGTCCCAGCTTCTGGTAAGTATGTTACTATTTGGGTAGGCTCTACTCCAGAAGAACTAGACACATACGTAGACTACTCTTTCTTAACTTATGATAACATTGATGATGTACATACTGTAGCTAACAATATTGAAGATGTTAAATCAGCTGCCTCAGTTGCAAACGACTTAGCAGGCATTGTTGCTATTACAGATGATATTGTTGCTGTTTCTAATATTGATGCTGAAGTAGTTAAAGTAGCTAATATTGATACTGATGTTACTACTGTAGCTGGTATTGATGCTGCTGTTACTACTGTTTCAAGTAACTCAACAAATGTTAATACAGTAGCATTACGTGATTCTGAGATTAATACTGTAGCAACTAACATTCAAGATGTTACTGATGTTGCAGATAATATGGCTGAGGTATTAGACGCTGATACTAATGCAGCTACAGCTACTACACAGGCTGGTATTGCTACTACTCAAGCGGGTATTGCTACTACACAGGCTGGTATTGCTACGACTAAAGCTGGGGAGTCTAGTACAAGTGCTACAGCCTCAGCTAGTTCAGCATCTAGTGCTAGTACTTCAGCTAGTACAGCAACAACTAAAGCTAGTGAGGCTAGTACAAGTGCTACATCAGCAGCAGGGTCAGCTACTACAGCTACTACTCAAGCAAGTAATGCTAGTACTTCAGCTACTAATGCAGCGACTTCAGAAAGTAACGCATCTAATAGTGCTAGTGCAGCTTCTACTTCAGCTAGTACAGCTACTACACAAGCAACAGCAGCATCTAATAGTGCTAGTGCGGCATCAACGTCAGCTACTAATGCAGCAGGAAGCGCTAGTGCAGCAAGTACATCAGCAAGTAGTGCTAGTACTTCAGCAAGTAATGCTAGTACATCAGCTACTAATGCGGCTACAAGTGCCTCAGATGCAGCAGATAGTGCAGCAGAAGCAGCGAATAAAGTAGCTAAGACTTCAGATACAGGCTCAGCAGAATTACCAGCAGGTACAACAGCTGAACGTGATGCTTCACCTAGTGCTGGTTACTTACGTTGGAACACAGACGAAACAAGTGCAGAGGTATATGATGGTACAGCTTGGGCAGCAGTAGGTGGTGGTAACTCTACAGATGAAGGCTTGTATGAACACGCTAATACAATATCAGCTAACTACACGATAGCTACTGGTAATAATGCTTTAACAGCAGGTCCAATTACAATTAACACAGGAGTATCAGTCACCGTACCTACGGGTTCGACTTGGGTGGTAGCATAATGTATGGAGCTTACTTACACTGTAGACCTGATGGCTCACCTTTTTATGTAGGTAAAGGTACTCGCAAGCGTATGAATGATTTGTCTACAAGAAACCCTAGGCATAAGAACACAACAGATAAGTATGGCAGGATTAATATCCTAAAAGGTTTTATGGAAT
>JAHZJR010000094.1 GCA_022600805.1 Pseudomonadota bacterium | reverse complement strand
GCTCCCTCGGCCAGCCCGCCCAGAAACGACAGCGATCTGCCGTCGTCGAGCGCACGGCCCGATCGCTCGGCAATCGACGAGAACGCCAAGAAGGCCGTTCCGTTGATGTAATAGGCGAGCAGCACCAGCAGGAACGGCCACCAGGGCGCGTTGTAGGCGGCGGTGGCGCCGACGCCAACACCCACCACGGTGCAGCCGTAGACCACGAAATCGGCGGTGATGTCGAAGAATCCGCCGGCTCCGGCGTCGCATCGGTCCGGATCGCGAGACCGCTGCAGTCGGGCCAACGGCCCATCGAGGCCGTCGGCGAGTCGAGAGGCGAGCCACAGCCCCAGCGACGGCCACCACCAGGTTCCGGCGGCCGCAGCCGCACTGGCGAGCCCGAGGATCAGGCCGGCCGCGGTGAGTCGGTCGGCGGTGACCCAGGGCCGGTCGATGATCGACGCGAGCCGGGCGAGGGGGCGTTCCAGACGCTTACGCAGGTAGTCGTCGAACATCGCCCGCGTCACCTTCTGGGTCATCACCGGATGCGTCGTGGCCGCTGTTGGTCATGGCGGTGGTATTGATCCGCCGGGCAGCGTACGCGGCGGTCACGGTGATCACCACGACCGCAAGGACCGCAATGGCGAACGGCCAGGACAGCGGGGAGGTGCCGTATGCCCCGAGGGCGGTGTAGCCGACCGTTGCGGGGACGATCCCCACGGCAGTGCCCAGCAGGTAATCACGCTGGCGAACCGCGCTCAGTCCCGCCGCGTAGTTCACCGCCATGAACGGGAACAGCGGAACAAGCCTTACGATCAGCACCGAGACAAGACCCCGGCGTTCCAGCATGGCGTCGACCGATGCGAAGCGGGCCCACCGGATTCGCGATACCCCGTCGCGGCCCAACGACCGGGCCAGCAAGAACGCCAGCCAGGCACCCAGCGTCGCGGCGAACACCACTACGGATGCGCCGATGGCCAGCCCGAAGAGAAGCCCACTGGCAATGGTCAGTGCGCTGGCCGGAAACGGTGTCAGGGTCAGCGCGGCGTAGAGGAGGATGAACGCCAACATCCCCCACGTACCGGCGGCGGCCACCCGGTCCCGGAGCGCCGCGGGATCGGGCAGGTCCACGGTGATCGCCAACACGATGCCGGCCCCGATGAGAAGTGCCAGGATGGCGGCCTTCACCCGGTAGTCCACCCGCGTTCGGGGTGCGGCCGCGCCGGGCTCGGGTGTCCGCATGGCGCTCCGTCCATCGTCCACGTTCCCACCCTGGCACATCACGAGCGCCGCGGCGGTCCGCCGCAGATGGTAGACAGGGGCGTGGGAGACATCGATGAGCCGCACAGCAGACGGTGACGCAACCGAGTACAACTACACACGTTTCGACCCCGACATCTCAAAGATGGGCCGGCTCGGCGGAGTCTGTGTGGGCGAACCGGCCCCCGATTTCACCGCCATCCGTCTTGACGGCACCGAGGTCGCCCTGTCCGACTACCGCGGCCAGCGAGTGGTACTCGAGACCGGGAGCGTGACCTGCCCGATGTACGCGGGATGCATCGAGCCGATGAACGCGCTCGCCGCCCGGCTGCCCGATGTCACCTTCCTTGTGCTCTACGTCCGCGAGGCACACCCCGGTGAGCGAATCGGTGCACATCGCAACCAGGCGGACAAGATCACCAATGCGAGGCTGGCTGTGGAGGAGGACCGGGAGCGGCGGACAATCCTGGTCGATGACGAGTTGGGCACCGCCCATCACCGCTACGGCAGCATGCCCAACTCCGTGCATGTCATCGATGCCCGCGGGGTCGTCGTCTATCGGGCGTTGTGGAATGACCCGGTCGCTGTGGAAGCGGTCCTGGGTCGGATATCGGACGACAAGGATCCCGGTTCGGTGCCGGCACGCTTCCGCCCGGCCGGTCCGGTGACCGTGCTGCGGGTGCTGCACCGGGCGGGCTGGCAGGCCCTGTGGGATTTCACCCGATCCTTCGCCCGGCTGGTACGGCTGCATGGCTCCGACGTACGGTCTCGGTGAACGCCACCGGCGACGTAACGCGAGCACGGGAGTCAACCAATGCACATCGATTTCACCCCGGACCGTGACCTGTACCCATTTACGTCTCGATGGTTCGACAGCTCCCAGGGCCGGGTTCACTACATCGATGAGGGCACCGGTCCACCGATCCTGCTCTGCCATGGCAACCCGACCTGGAGCTTCCTCTACCGTTACGTGATCGCCGGACTGCGGGATCGGTTCCGGTGTATCGCCCCCGACTATCTCGGCTTCGGGCTGTCCGATCACCCAACCGGATACGGCTACACCGCCGAGGAGCATGCCGGCGTTGTCGGGGAACTGGTCGACTCACTCGGGCTGGACGGATACCTGTCGATGGGGCAGGACTGGGGTGGCCCGATCAGCCTGGCCGTCGGCACCGAGCGCTCAGAGCGGGTTCGCGGGATCGTGCTGGGCAACACCTGGTTTTGGCCCGCGAATACGCTGCGGATGAAGGCATTCAGCAAGGCAATGTCCAGCCGCCCCATGCAGACCGCGGTCCTGAAAAGGAATTTCTTCGTCGAGCGCCTCATCCCCATGGGGACCACCCGAACATTGACCCCGCTGGAGATGACGCACTACCGGGCGGTCCAGCCGTCACCCGAAGCACGAAAAGGCGTCGCTGAGTTTCCGAAGCAAATCCTGGCGGCCCGCCCCCTGCTGCAGCGCCTCGCCCGAGACGTGCCCGCGACCCTCGGCACCAAACCCGCCCTGTTGGTCTGGGGCATGAAGGATTTCGCATTCAAAGCCGCGCAGACAGTTCCGCGCATGCAGGCCACCTTCGCCGACAACGTCCTGGTCGAACTGCCCGACGCCAACCACTTCATCCAGGAAGACGCACCGGAACAGATCGCCGCCGCGATCATCGACCGCTTCGGCTGATCGTGCCCGCCGGTCACCGCCT
>JAHZJR010000115.1 GCA_022600805.1 Pseudomonadota bacterium | reverse complement strand
GGTGGGTGCCAATCTGCTCGAGCAAGGCTCTCCCGATGCCCGCTACCAGCGCTGGATCGACAGCTATGGCGGCCAGGAGTTCGCCGCGACCGTCACCGAGGTCCTAGACCTGGCCAACCGGGTCGGACAGAGCCTGACCCCGGCGGAGGAAACAACCGCTCGGGCCCACTTTGTCACCACGTCGCGATACGAGTGGATGTTCTTCGACGCCGCCCACCGCCGCGAAAGCTGGCCGATCTGAACGACAGCGCCCCGGCGGCTTCAGTACGTTCACCCGTCGTCTCATCGGGCTTGCCGACGCGAAAAACACCGGCGCCCGCCCTGAGGGCGGTGTCGCGCTATCGGCGCCCGTGGCTTCCAATGACTATGCTTGCGGCTTTCCTCTGATTGAGGATTCGCAGCCGAGGAGGCCGAGAAGACAGATGTCCGCCGACGCCTCAACGCCGCCGCCCGCCAAGTCCTCGGGCGGACACATCAGGCTCACATCGCACAGTGCCGGCATCGACGCTCCGGGTATCCGTTGGGGTGCGCCTACCGCCGCGTTGCGTGGCCCCATCGTAGGGACCACTGCCACACGGGCCCATCGCAACGTGATCGGGACCCACAGCGGCGCCTACGGCGTCTACCGAGCGCTGGCAGTTGCCGCGGGCGCCCTGTCGCGCGACCACCGCGCCGATCTGACCGACACCTCGCCGACCGACATCATCGGGCCACATCCGCAGTGGGGGGACGCCGCGTCGATTGTCAGCCTGGATCCGTGGGGGGCGATGGTGGCCGAGGCTTTCGCCGACGAACTCGCCAGCGGCATCGACATCCGTCCCACCATTGCGGTCACCAAGGCGCAGGTGATCCTGCCCGAGATCAGCGAATCCATTGCCCGGGGCCGTCTCAGTCCCGATGAACAGGTGCTGCTCTCGAGCGGAGCCGCGCAGGTGACCAAGGCCGCCATCGAGCCCGTGTGGCATTTGCCCGGGGTTGCTCAGCGCTTTGGATGCAGTCAAACCGACCTGCGCCGAGCGCTTTTCGAGGAGACCGGCGGGATGTACCCCGAGCTGGTGACGCGCTCGGATCTTGAGGTGTTCCTACCCCCCATCGGCGGGCAGACCATCTACATCTTCGGCGACCCACGTAGTCTGTCGGATCCGGCCGTCGAGCTGACTGCCCGCGTGCACGACGAGTGCAACGGTTCGGACGTCTTCGGCTCGGACATCTGTACATGCCGCCCCTACCTGACCCACGCGATCGAAGAGTGCATTCGAGGCGCCCAACGGGGCGGAGTCGGCCTGGTGGCGTACTCGCGCAAGGAGGGCCGCGCGCTCGGTGAGGTGACGAAGTTCCTCGTCTACAACGCCCGCAAGCGCCAGGTCGGCGGTGACACTGCCGACCAATACTTCGCTCGGACCGAATGCGTTGCGGGGGTACAGGACATGCGTTTTCAGGAACTCATGCCCGACGTGCTGCATTGGCTCGGTATCAGCAAGATTCACCGACTGGTGTCGATGAGCAACATGAAGTACGACGCAATTACCGGCTCCGGTATCGAGGTCGGCGAGCGGGTGTCGATCCCCGATGACCTGATTCCGGCGGACGCACAGGTCGAGATGGACGCCAAGACCGCGGCCGGCTACTACACGCCCGGCGCGGCACCTGACGCCGAGGAGCTCAAGAAGGTCAAGGGCAGAGGGCTTGACCCGTGACCCAGCACAGCGGCTCCGCCGGCGCCGAAGTGGATCAGCGTGCGGCCCACCCCGCCGATGCCGCCGGGATGCTCCGCACCGCGGGCGCAGTGCGGTCACGCTCGGCGCAGCTGCTCGAACGCGCCCGCGCGGGCGCGTCCCGCTGGTTCACAGTGCACGACGACGGGTTGCACGACACTGCCGACATGGTGGCCGCCACCGCCCGTGCCCGCTACCCGGACCTGGCTATCCCGTACCACAGCCGTTGGCGCCACTTCGAGGCCGGCGGGGTGGACCGCCGGGCCGAGCTTGACCGCGCACTTGCAGACTGTGACCCACAGCAGCGGGCCCGAGCCATGGTCGACCTCACGGTGCTCAGCGTGCTTCTCGACGCCGGTGCCGGACCCGCCTGGAGCTTTCTCGAGAAACGCGGCACCACCACGGCGCGGTTCACCAGATCGGAGGGCCTGGCCGTCGCCAGCTGGCAGGGGTTTCTTGACGGGGCGTTCTCCAGCGACCCGGCTCGACCGTTGCAGGTCGACGCCGCGGCGTTGAGCGCACTGACCGAGGAACGGCTGGCCGAAGTGCTCCAGGTGAGGCCGGATAACCCCCTCGTCGGACTTGCCGGGCGCGTGCAGTTGATGCACCGGCTCGGTGGCGCGCTGGCCGCGCAACCCGAGCTATTCGGTCCGCAGGGCAGGCCCGGCGGGCTCTTCGACGCCCTCACCACGCAGCCGGGCCCGGTGGATGCCCGCGACATTCTCGTGCATCTGCTGACTTCGTTGTCCTCGATATGGCCGTCGCAGAACACCATCGGCACCTACCGGCTGGGAGATTGCTGGCCGCATGATGCGGTGGCAGGCCCCGGCCTGACAGCAGGATGGTTGCCGCTGCACAAACTGTCCCAATGGCTGACCTACTCCCTTATCGAACCGTTCATCTGGGCCGGAGTCACGGTGTCAGGAATCGCTGCCCTTACCGGTCTGCCTGAGTACCGCAACGGCGGGCTGCTTCTGGATGCCGGGGCGCTGCGTCTGCGTGACCCCAGGCACGCGACACAAACCTGGAACCCTGGCGACGAGCTGGTGGTCGAGTGGCGCGCGTTGACTGTG
>JAHZJR010000003.1 GCA_022600805.1 Pseudomonadota bacterium | reverse complement strand
GCTTGAACAACGCGCTCACGTGAGCGATGTTTTGGGGTTATGAATGCCATACTTAAAACTCTTGGGAATCTGCTTGTTTTAGCAGATACAGCATTTCAATCATGGCCATGGTGGCCTCTTCGCCTTTGTTGCCTTTATAGCCACCAGCGCGTCCTATAGTTTGATCCATGTTAAGCGTTGTTAATACACCAAATACGGTCGGAATTTCGTAATTGTAAGAAACTTCAGCTATGCCTCTAGCGCATTCATTACAAACATAGACATCGTGCGGAGTTTCACCTTTAATTACTGCGCCAAGAGTCACAATGCCGTCATATACATTTTGGCCATTGACTTGTTGCGCCGCTAAACGCTTAGCCAATAAAGGAATTTCAAATGCACCAGGCGCATAAAATACATTGACATTGTTTTCATTAATGCCATATTTAGCCAGTGTTTCTTGTGCCGAACTAAGTAACTTATCGCCAATTTCTTGGTAGAAATAGCCAACAATAATAGCAACCTTACTATCTTTTAAGAAGTTGCTATTTGCATTTTTGTCAAATTTAAATTCCATCTAATCCCTTATTTTTTAATATCTACGTATTCAGTAACTTCCAAGCCAAATCCTTTCAGACCATGGAGTTTTACAGGTGAACCCAGGATTCTCATTTTTTTGACACCTAAATCAGATAATATTTGCGCACCAACACCATATGTTTTAACATCATTCCACACGCGTGAGCTATGATCCATACTTTGCAAGATAGACTGATCATTTTGCTTTCTAAGTAGTAAAAAAACACCACTTGGTGATTTAGAAATATGCTTAAGTGCATTGTCCACACTAAAGCCACTCACACTCTCTTGTAAAACATCTCTAAAGGTATCCTCCATATGAACACGGACACAAGTTTCTTTACCATCAATAATCTCACCCTTAACCAAAGCTAAATGAGTTTCATTATAAATACTATCCAAGAACGAAACGAGTCTAAATGTGCCATGCTCAGTTTCAAATTTACGCTCATTAATACGTTCAATGGTTTTTTCATTCTCAATACGATAAGAAATCAAATCTTCAATCGTGCCCCATTTGATGTTGTGTTTTTCCGCAAAAACCTCCAAATCATCGCGCCTAGCCATTGAACCGTCTTCATTTAAAATTTCAACAATGACAGAGGCGGGCTCAAAACCAGACAGGCGCGCTAAATCACAACCAGCTTCAGTATGCCCAGCTCGAATCAGTACGCCACCAGGTTTCGCCATTAGAGGAAAAATATGACCTGGCTGTACAATATCAGCCGCTGTGGCATTAGGCGCAACCGCATCAAGTACAGTTTTAGCTCTGTCTGCTGCCGAAATACCAGTTGTCACCCCCTCTACCGCTTCAATTGAAACAGTAAAATTAGTGCCATTAGCATCATTATTTTGCGTTACCATCAGTGGTAGATTAAGCTGTTTACAGCGCTCTTGTGTTAAAGTTAGGCAAATTAGGCCGCGACCGTGTGTCGCCATAAAATTAATATCTTCTTTGGTGCAAGTGGCTGCAGGGATAATTAAATCTCCTTCATTTTCACGGTCTTCGTCATCCATTAGGATGATCATTTTGCCTTGCTTGTAATCTTCTAGAATTTCTTCAATACTTGCTTTTTTCATGACTCTTTATTATTTAATAATTGTTCTAAGTGGCGCGCGATAATATCAACCTCTAGATTAACTTGGTCGCCTGTTTTTAATTCACCCAGCGTAGTAACACTTAAGGTATGCGGAACGATATTTAAATCAAACGTGCTATCAACAATACTATTAACTGTCAAACTCACGCCATTGATACATACAGAGCCTTTTCTAGCGATATATTTTACCAAATTATCTGGCGCATTAATCTTAAAACGTGTTGACTCACCCTCGCTAAAGTGTTCGCTAACACATGCAATTCCATCCACATGACCACTAACTAGATGTCCGTCAATACCTTGATTGAGTTTAAGCGCTTTTTCAAGATTAACCTTGGCGCCTTGCTCAAGTTGGGAAAAAATTGAACAATTTAGTGTTTCTTGGGAAACGTCCGCTTTAAAAAAATCTGAGCCGACTTCAATAGCAGTTAAACAAACGCCATTAACAGCAATACTATCACCTATCGCAATACTAGAAAAATCAAAATCTGTTGCTGTGAAACTAAAAACAGCGCCTTTATTGTAGGCAACTTTAGTTCTAATGCTGCCAAGCGCTTGAATAATGCCAGTAAACATAAATAAATTGAGCGATATTAAAGGTTGCTAATTTTACGCTAGTTGTTAGTGGCACGCTTTGTTTTCAAAGCAATAACAAAAGCTAGCACCCAATAAAACAATCAACCAAGCCAAGTAAATCCAAAGCATGAATAATATCATGACTGATAGAGCACCGTAAATCAGCTCATAGATTGGAAAATATTGTATGTAGACAAACAGTGCATATTTAATTAGCTCAAGCAAAATAGCGGCAATAACACCTGCTTTTAAAGCATTTATATAGTTAATCTTTTCCAAAGGAACAGCGTAATACAAAATGGAAAAACCGACACTGGACAAAATAAGTGGGGTTAATATAGGAATATAATCAATCATTGGTAGCTGACTAAACACACCCATTGCCGCAACATAAGAGCTTAAAAATAAGGAAGCCCCTAATAATATTGGCCCTAAAAATAGCACAAACAAATAAGAGACAAGGCCCTTCATCCAATGACGATGATGCACATCATGCCACATCAAATTGATGCGCTTGTCCACTTCAAACAATAAAAGCATCACAGCAAAAATTAAAAACCCGGAGCTGACCCCTTTCAAAGACTGGGCTTGACTAACAAATTGATGAATGTAGATTTGTGCCGCACTATGATTTTGTGGCAAAAGTTGTGTAAATAAAAACTGCTCTAACGATTGTTGAAACTCAGAAAAATACGGTGATAGTGAAAAAACACTCAACCCTAATGCCAACCCTGGAACCAAAGCAAATAGGCTACTGAATGACAGTATTGAAGCTGAATCAAAGCTTTGACGCTTTACAAATCTTCTTAATACTGTTTTAATCATAGGCTTATTTTTGTGACTTTAAGTAATCCTCATAATTGCCAGAATAATAATGCATGCCGTCTTCTTTAAGCTCAACCACCTTGGTGGACAATGAAGATACAAACTCTCTATCATGACTGACAAATATCAGTGTACCCTCATAATTGTCCAGTGCAAGGTTAAGTGCTTCAATTGATTCCATGTCTAAGTGGTTAGTTGGCTCGTCCATGACCAATACATTTGGATTTTGCAACATTAGTTTACCAAATAACATTCTGCCTTTTTCGCCACCTGAAAGCGATTTAACACTTTTAATAATATCATTTTTACCAAACAACATCTTGCCCAAAACACCACGCATATCTTGCATATCTTGCTTTGGCTGTTTAAATTGAGCCATCCAATCAAGCACAGTCATATCTTCTTCAAAATCAGCACTATGATCTTGTGCATAATAGCCAATATTGATATTCTCACTCCATTTAACCTTACCAGCATCTGGCTCAATTTCACCAACTAATGTGCGCAATAAGGTGGTTTTACCAATACCATTTTGACCAATAATTGCAACACGCTCACCCACCTCAAATAAAAACTCGATATCCTTTAAAACATGCAAAGGTTTGGCATCTTTGTCAGCCCCTTGTGGCATGAAGCTTTTATTCAACCCAGTTACTTCCAATACATTTCTATGTAATTTGTTTTCTTGTTTAAAGATGATGTAAGGGCTAATTCTTGAAGAAGGCTTAATGTCGGCAAGCTCAATTTTTTCAAGCTGTTTTTGGCGAGAAGTTGCTTGTTTTGACTTAGAAGCATTGGCAGAAAATCGTGACACAAAATGCTTAAGTTCTTTAATTTTGGCTTCCTTTTTGGCATTATCGGCTTGCATTTTTTCCTGAATCGCTGTTGAGGCAATCATAAATTGATCATAGTTACCAGGGAAAGTGTTTAACGCACCATAATCTAGATCAGACATATGCGTACAAACGCCATTTAAAAAGTGTCTATCATGCGAGATGATTACCATAGTAGCTTTACGCTCATTCAACACATCAACCAGCCAGCTAATTGAATTAATATCTAAGTTGTTGGTTGGTTCATCTAGTAGTAATATTTCAGGATCTGAGAATAAAGCTTGTGCAAGCAAAACACGTAGTTTCCACCCAGGGGCAATTTCACTCATTAGACCGTAATGTTGCTCTTCAGGAATATCCAAACCTAATAATAATTCACTCGCAGATGACTCAGCCATATAGCCATCCATTTCGGCAAACTCCATTTCCAGCTCACCCACTTTAATACCATCTTCATCACTCATTTCAGGCAAAGCGTAAATTCGATCTCTTTCTTTTTTCACTTCCCAAAGCTTTTCATGACCCATGATAACCGTATCAACCACACGACAATCTTCAAACGCAAACTGATCCTGGCGCAAAATACCCAGACGCTCACCTTCGCTAATGCTTACTGTACCATTGGTAGGCTTTAACTCACCAGTTAAAATCTTCATGAAAGTGGATTTACCACAGCCGTTAGCCCCAATTAGACCATAGCGATTGCCATCTTGAAACTTAATAGAGATATTTTCAAACAAAGGTTTTTCACCAAATTGCATGGTAATGTTGGCAGTAGAAATCATGAGTGTAGCGCTATTTTTGAAAAACAACTATTATCCCATAAGCAAAATCAAAAAACTCAGCGAAATATAGGATTGATTAGTATTATTATGGCAGCTTTCAAGGGTTAAAATAGCTACAAACTAAGACTTTACATACATTTAATGTTTGAAAAAACTGGGCAATTGCCCGATAAACATTTAGCAACCGCCATTCTCAGCTTGTTAATTTTTGGCTGGATACTATCGTTTTCAGCCTCTTTGGGTCACTTTAATAGCTACAGTTACTTTTTTAAACAAAGTGTGTATATTTTAATTGGCTTAGCATTAGCCTACACCTGTTTAAAAATCCCTTTGTATTTTTATAAAAAATACGCAAAATGGTTTTTTATCTTTACCTTGGTTTGTTTGACTTTAGTATTTTTGCCTGAGCCTATCGGCAGAACAGTGAACGGCTCAACCCGTTGGATTAATTTTGGATTTTTTAATTTTCAACCCTCTGAAATGATGAAAATCGCCATGATTTTATACATGGCTGACTTTCTGGTTAGGCAAGAAAAGGATGTTAAAAAACCTTGGATGGGTTTAATAAAAACGCTAATTATCATTTCTTCAGCCGATATATTGCTGTTACTAGAAATGGATTTAGGGGCAACCATTATCATCTCTTTAACCGCACTTATTATGCTGTTTGCTGCGGGCGTTTATTTAGTTCAACTAAGCTTTGTCGGTGGTAGTCTACTCAGTGCTGTTGGTATCTGGCTATATATTGATGGTTTAAGTGGTGGCGTACGTTGGCAACGATTAACCCAGTTTTGGCAAACAGATTTGTGGATTAATGACAGTGAAAAAGTTTATCAAACCAAGCAGGCGTTAATCGGCATTGCCCGAGGCGATTGGACTGGTGTTGGATTAGGTAATGGCATTCAAAAATACACCAAGCTACCAGAACCACATACCGATATGATTTTTTCAATTATTGGCGAGGAGACCGGCATTATTGGCATGCTATTTGTTATTTTTACCTTTGGCTTTATTATGCTCAAAGGTTTTAATATTGCTAAAGGCGCACTCAAGCAAAAACGCAAATACAGCTCCTATGTTGGTTTTGGCATTTGCACTTGGCTCTCTTTACAGTTTAGTGTTAATATTGCAATGAATTTAGGCTTAATTCCACCAAAGGGGTTTCCTTTACCTTTAATTAGCTATGGTGGCTCAAGTATGATTTTTGTGCTCATTGCGCTAGGCATTCTACTAAGAATTGATATGGAAAGTCGCTGTGAATATTCCAAGCAAAAAAATTACGTTTAATTCACCCCTTGTATAAATATGAAGCAAACTCTGAACAAAAAAATTCTCATTATGGCAGGTGGCACAGGTGGACATATCTTTCCTGCACTGGCCATTGCTAGCGAACTCAAAAAACACCAATGTCAAGTTGAGTGGCTGGGTTCGAAAAAAGGCATGGAAAACAATATCGTCCCTAAAAACAACCTGCCACTACATACAGTGAATGCAGTTGGACTACGCGGTAAAAATATTATCAGCTTAATCAAAGCACCCTTTCAACTAGCTCTAGCCACTGTGCAAGTGATTAAAGTGTTTATCAAAATCAAGCCTGATGTTGCACTAGGAATGGGCGGATTTGCCTCAGGCATTGGCGGTGTAATTGCTTGGATTTTTAGAGTGCCTTTACTAATTCATGAACAAAACTCCATCCCTGGAACCACCAACAAACTACTCTCTAAACTTGCCAACAAAACCCTACAAGCATTTGATGGCGCATTTAACACGACTGTGAAAGCATCCACTGTTGGTAATCCAGTTGCTTTTAAAGTTAGCCGCTCCAGCACTAACAATAAAAAGCTAAACCTGCTTATTATTGGCGGCAGTTTAGGCTCAAAACCCATTAACGAAGTGGTAACCCAATTAAAAATTCCTATCAATATTTGGCATCAAACTGGGCAGCTACACTTTGAGCAAGTCCAATCTCAATATACTCAAAAATCTGCCAAAGTAACTGCCTTTATCGATGATATGTCCAAGGCTTATGCCTGGGCGGATGTGGTGTTGTGCAGAGCAGGCGCAATGACAGTTTCAGAGCTTATGTTGAGCGGCACGCCTAGTATTTTAATCCCGCTCCCTCACGCGATTGATAATCACCAATTTCACAACGCCAAGATTCTATCAGATCATCAAGCAGGAATCCTAATTGATCAAAAAAACTTAACCGTCCACGTGCTTGAAAAAACACTACTTGGCCTAGATACCACTAGACTAAAATCTTTATCTGAAAATGCATACAAACTTGCCAAGCCGAACGCTGCCAGTGATATTGTTAAACAACTTTTAAATACGTAAAAAAAGCCACTTTAGAATGGCTTTTTTTTAGATTAAATTAGTCTGATTGACTCATTATTTCCATTCGGTACAAGTAATCACCTCACTGGTGTTGCCAAAACGATCTGATTTTTTATTAGTAACACAACGCCTTTCAAGCACCTTAGCAGGCACCTCTACAATGCGATCAACATAAACAATTTTCTCAACAACCACTTCTTTAACTGGATTACTATCATTACAAATATCTTGCTTAATGGCCTCTAACCTTTGCTTAGCTTTTTGATGTTGATCACTTGACCATTTTTTTGCATCACTAGGCAAACTTGATAAAGCGCCAATACTAGAATCCACTACGCTACCCAAGCAGTCACCTAGATGTTCTAAATTGTCATACCCTGCAGTACAACTTTTAGACTCAGCCGTGGCATGAAAGCTAGTAAATCCGAGTGTTATTGCGATTAAAATTTGTTTTTTCATAATTATCTACTAATGGTTAATTGTTTGATTGGCTCATATTTAAGCCTAGTTTTTTAAATAAGGCCTTGTCACTGCCCGTATCTGGATTATCTGTCGTGAGTAGCTGTTCACCATAAAAAATTGAATTCGCGCCGGCAAAGAAACACATGGCCTGCATAGCTTCGCCCATATCGGTACGCCCTGCTGATAATCGAACTACAGACTTAGGCATCATGATGCGAGCAACTGCAATGGTACGAACAAATTCACTTTCTGTTGGTGGCGCTACTTTTTCAAATGGTGTGCCTGGAATGGGTACCAATAAATTAAGGGGTACACTGTCTGGATGTTTATCTAAATTTGCCAAAGATCTTAACATTGAGGCTCTATCAGTTTGTTCTTCACCCAAACCTAAAATACCACCACTACAGACATTAATATCTGCATTTTGCACTGACTCTAGCGTGTTAAGACGGTCTTGGAAATTGCGAGTGGTGATAACATTGGAATAATTTTCTTCCGAGGTATCTAGATTATGATTGTAATAATCAAGCCCCGCTTCTTTTAATGTAAATGCCTGCTCTTGAGTAAGCATACCTAGCGTAACACATGTCTCCATGCCCATGGCTTTAACCCCTTGAATCATTGGGATAACTTTATCAAGACTTTTGTCAGTTGGATTACGCCAAGCAGCGCCCATGCAAAAACGCGTAGCGCCTTGGTCTTTTGCGGTTTTTGCTTGCTCTAATACTACATCAATTTCCATGAGTTTTTCACGCTCAAGACCGGTGTCATATTTAGAACTTTGAGAACAATAAGAACAGTCTTCTGGGCAAGCGCCCGTTTTAATATTAAGCAAAGAACTAACTTGCACATAGTTAGGATCAAAATTTTCTCGGTGAATGGTATGTGCTTTGAATAATAGATCGTTAAACGGCATATCAAATAGAGCTTGAATTTCATCCAATTGCCAATCATTTCTTAGTTGTGTCATGAGAATTTATTTAAAAATAAGTAGGGTTATTTTAACGCAATCAATTTGCTTGGGACATTAAAAAAGCCGTGCATTTGCACGGCTTTTTTAAGGTTGAAATTAAGTACTATAAACTATAGTACATATCAAATTCAACTGGGTGAGGTGCTGAACGCATAGCGTTTACCTCTTTCATTTTAAGATCAATAAATGAATCAATTACATTATCAGTAAATACACCACCAGCAATTAAAAAATCACGATCAGAGTCAAGTGCATCAAGCGCCTGTTCTAAAGAATTACAAACCTTAGGAATCTTCGCTTTTTCTTTTCTCGTCAATTCATACAAATCACCATCTTGAGGCTTACCAGGATCAATTTTATTCTTGATACCGTCAAGGCCGGCCATCAACATTGCAGAGAATGCTAAGTATGGGTTGGCCGTGTTGTCTGGGAAGCGAACTTCAATACGACGACCCAATGGGTTACCTACGTAAGGAATACGAATTGCAGCTGAACGGTTCTTAGCTGAATAAGCTAGCATTTCTGGTGCTTCATAGCCTGGCACTAAACGCTTGTAAGAGTTAGTTGATGCATTGGTAAATGCATTTAATGCTTGAGCGTGCTTAATAATACCGCCAATGTAATATAGCGCCATTTGACTTAAGTTACCATACTCATCACCGTCAAATAAGTTCTTACCGTCTTTCGCAATTGATTGGTGAACATGCATACCATTACCATTGTCAATCGCAATTGGCTTAGGCATAAAGGTTGCTGTTTTACCGTACATGTGTGCAACATTATGAATACAGTACTTAAGGATTTGAGTTTCGTCAGCCTTTCTTACGAGTGTATTAAATTTAGCACCAATTTCACATTGGCCAGCTGTACCTACTTCGTGGTGATGTACTTCAGTAGTAACACCCATTTCTTCGATAGCAAGACACATTTCCGACCTAAGATCGTGCAATGAATCTACTGGAGGGACTGGAAAATAACCACCTTTAACATTTGGACGATGACCTTTGTTGCCGCCTTCTAAATCAGAACCTGACTCCCAGTCTGCTTCTTCAGAATGGATTTCATAAAACGCCTTACCCATGCCAAACCCAGTATCCCATTTAACACTGTCAAATACAAAAAACTCATTCTCATTACCAAAATAAGCTGTATCACCAACACCTGAATCTTGCATGTATTGTTCAGCACGCTTAGCAATAGAACGAGGATCTTTTTCATAACCCTGCATATCACTTGGTTCAACAATATCACAACGTACAATTAACGTCGGCTCTTGTGTAAACGGGTCCATGACACATGCTGTTGTGTCTGGCTTTAAAATCATGTCAGATTCGTTAATTTCTTTCCAGCCTGTGATTGAAGAGCCGTCAAACATTTGACCTTCTTCAAACTTATCTTCATCAACCGTATGAGCAGGAACACTTACGTGGTGCTCTTTACCATGAGTATCTGTAAAACGAAAATCAACGAACTTAACCTCGTTGTCTTCAATCATCTTCATTACATCTTGTGCAGACATATTTTCTCCTTTAATTTAACTATTTGCATTAACTGACCAACTTTGTCAAGAAGCTTGCGCCGTTACAAGCATAATTCTTATGTATTGAGCTATTATTTTTATAGCAAAAACAGCGAATTATTCTACCCTATTTTCTCAACAATAAGAATAATCTCGTCTGATTTTTCTTGAATTTCCAACACTTTATGGCCATGAACCTTACACCAGGCAGGGATATCATGTAGCACACCTGGATCAGTCGCTAGCATTTCAATAGTATCTCCAACAGCCACTTTATCGATTATTTCGCCGAGACGAATAACTGGCATAGGGCAAAGTAATCTCTTAACATCTAATTGAGTTTTCATTTTGCTATTGGCCTCCTACCCAGTCTTGTGGCTTCAAGAATTTGTCATAAAGCTGTGCTTCTGGTGTATTTGGCTCAGGCTCATATTGATACTCCCAGCGTACCAATGGCGGCAACGACATTAAAATGGATTCTGTACGTCCGCCTGTTTGCAAACCAAACAAAGTACCTCGGTCATAAACTAAATTAAATTCAACATAACGCCCTCGACGATACAGCTGAAACTGACGCTCATGATCAGTAAACGGCGTGTCTTTGCGCTTTTCTACAATTGGTCGATAAGCATTGATATAGCTATCACCCACGCTACGCATAAAAGAAAAACATTCGTCAAAACTACCTTCGTTCAAATCATCAAAAAATAGTCCGCCAATACCGCGCTGTTCATCACGATGCTTCATGTAAAAATAATCATCACACCATTTTTTGTATTTTGAGTACACCTCTTCACCAAAAGGGTCACAAGCCTCTTTGGCGGTTTTATGCCAAAAAATACAATCTTCATCAAAGCCGTAATACGGAGTCAAATCAAAGCCTCCACCAAACCACCAAATCGGCTCTTCACCTTCTCTCTCTGCGATAAAAAATCGCACATTGGCATGCGATGTTGGCGCATAAGGGTTGTTTGGATGAATCACCAATGAGACACCTAACGCACTAAAACTACGTCCCGCTAATTCTGGCCTCGATGCGGTAGCCGAAGCTGGCATGTTATCACCATGAACAATAGAAAAATTAACACCTGCTTGTTCAAAAACATCTCCGTTAGTTAACACACGCGTTAGGCCATTGCCGCTGTCATTTGGCTTACTCCATTCGTCTTTAATAAACTTGGCCTTGCCATCAACTGCTTCGAGTTGCATGCATATATCAGCTTGCAAATCTAATAAATAGCTTTTAACTTGATCGATCATCTGATTCTTTCTCCAGTCTGTAGATTGATAATTGTTGATGGCGTATTATCACCTATTATTGGTGGCATAACCATATCCAACTGATTATGAAAATATACACGCAATTTTAATGCACTGTCAATTACTGGCAATCCGGAAATATTAGCACTTGTTGAAACCAAAGCGCTTTGCGTTTGAGTGCACAAGTCACTAATCAATGGATTACTGGTTACCCGAACAGCAACCGTATCAAAGCCACCTAATAACATTTTAGAAGTGTTGGCATTAGCCTGCAACAAATATGTGGTTGGTCGTTCAGTGTTAGCGGTTATTTTATTGAGCAAGGTCGGATCAGCGACATATTGCATTAAGTAGTTCACATCACTAGCTAGCAAAATCATACCTTTTAAACTAGATCGTTTTTTTATGTCAATCAATCGCTGCATAGATGACTCAAATCTTGGCAAACAAGTAAGACCTTGAATCGTGTCTGTCGGCATACTAATCACGCCGCCATTATTGAGTACTTTAGCGGCAAATCTAGTTTTAAAATTCACGATTTTTTCGCTCGCGGATGACACTGATCATATACCTTTGACAACTCCAAGAAATCAAGATGGGTATAAACTTGGGTTGATTTAATACTTGCATGACCTAAAAACTCTTGTGTTGAACGTAAATCATGGCTAGATTGTAAAAAATGCGTTGCCGCTGCATGACGCAACATGTGCGGATAAACATTAATCTTAATACCCGCTGCCAATGCGCGCTTTTTTATCATATTTTGTATTGATCTTACCCCAATTCTATTACCGTTTTTATTCACAAAGAGAGCATCAGATTGATGAGCTTCTAAATGCTTGCGAATCGCTTTTTGTGCAGAGCTTCCTAATGGTGTATGTCGAATTTTACTTCCTTTACCCATCACACTTAAAAATCCTTGAGAAAGATCCACATCACTCACATTCAAACCTACCAATTCTGATACTCGCAAACCACAAGAATAAATAACCTCAATAATAGCAACATCACGATCCTCAAATCGAGCATTACCAGTTGTTTGCAAGATTTGTAGTAACTGCTCATAATTCAAACTATTAGGCAAAGTTTGCGTAATCTTAGGCGTGCGCAATTGAATGGCGCAATTATGCTCGAGCTGATTTTGATTAACCAAATAAGTCAGCAACCCTTTAATGGACGATAAATAGCGACGAATACTTCTGGCAGAGATGTTTTTATGGCGTAATTGCATAATAAAAGTATTAAGCATCTGTACGTCAAGCGCTGACCAACTGGAAACATGTTGCGCTTGTAAAAACACAAGGAATTGGTTCAAATCTCGCTCATAGGCTTGCTGAGTATTGAACGCATAATTACGCTCAACTTTTAAATACAAAATAAAATCAATTATTTGTTTTTTCACTTGATTTTTTTAAGCTTGACCATATCAAGACATTTTACGCAAAAATAATAATAAAAATAAAATGACGACAAAACAGACGCATTCGTTCCAAACAGAGGTTTCTCAACTTCTACATTTAATGATCCACTCTTTGTATTCTAACAAAGAAATTTTCTTACGCGAGTTGGTGTCAAACGCCTCTGACGCGGTAGATAAACTTAAATTTGAATCACTGTCAAACGACACCATAGTTGAAGGCAAAGAAGAGCTTCAAGTGCATATTGATGTCGATAAGGACGCTGGCACCATTACTATTACTGACAACGGTATCGGCATGACACAAGAGGAAGTGATGGCCAATATCGGTACCATTGCTAACTCGGGTACTAAAAAATTCTTACAAAGCTTAGATGAAAAACAAGCTGAAGATTCAAACCTAATTGGTCAGTTTGGTGTGGGCTTTTATGCCGCCTTTATTGTTGCAGATGAAGTGGTGTTAACCACTAGAAAGGCAGGTGATGATCAAGCTAACGGTACCATTTGGACTTCAAAAGGTGAAGGTGAATATTCTCTTGAAACCGCCACAGTTAAAGATTTTGGTACCAAAATCACCTTGCACATTAAAGCGGATGAAAAAGAGTTTTTAGATGATTATCGCTTGCGCGGCATTATTTCAAAATACTCTGATCACATCACCGTGCCAATTATGATGATCAAGCCTGCAGAGGAAGAGTCTGACGCCATTGAATATGAAATGGTTAACAAGGCCAATGCTTTTTGGACACAAGACAAACGCGATCTTAAGCAAGAAGATTATGACGAATTTTACAAATCATTAACGTTCGATTTTGAAGCGCCACTTACCCAGATGCATAATCGTGTTGAAGGAAAACTAGATTACACTTCGTTGCTTTATATCCCATCAAAAGCGCCATTTGACATGTGGGAACCGAAACGTAAAGGCGGTATTAAGCTTTACGCAAAGCGTGTATTCATTATGGAAGATAATGAGGAATTAATGCCGATGTACTTACGCTTTATCAAAGGTGTCATTGATACAGCTGATTTGTCACTCAACGTTTCTCGTGAAATCTTACAAGGCAATAAAGTGGTTGATACAATCCGCAAAGCCTCAGTTTCTAGAATCCTTAAAGAATTAGAAAAAATGGCTAAAAATAAGCCTGAGAAGTATGCAGATTTTTGGAAAGAATTCGGCATGGTAATGAAAGAAGGTGTGGTTGAAGATCCAAGCAACAAAGACAAAATTGCCTCTTTGTTACGCTTCTCTACCACCAAATCTAACAGTGAAGAGCAAACGGTTTCTTTAGCCGATTATGTAGCTGGTATGGGTGATGACCAAAAAGACATCTACTATGTAACCGCAGAGACTTATGGCGCAGCTAAAGGCTCACCACACTTAGAAATTTTCAAACAAAAAGATATTGAAGTGCTACTACTGTCTGATCGTGTAGATGAATGGATGGTGAATAACTTTACTGAATTCGAAGGCAAAAATCTTAAATCAATCGCCAAAGGTGATTTAGAAGATCTAGATTCTAAAGAAGAAAAGAAAGAAAAAGAAAAAACCGCTAAAGGCTTTAAAAAGACCCTAGCAGAAATGCAAAAAATTCTTGAAGCACAGGTGAAAGAAGTTAAGATTTCTAATCGACTGAGTGAGTCTCCTTCTTGTTTAGTGGCTGATGAAAATGAGATGGGTGGCAACATGGAAAGAATTATGGCCTCACTGGGTCAGGACGTACCTGAAAGTAAGCCAATTCTTGAAATTAACCCATCTCATCCATTGGTTGAAAAGCTTAAAAATAAGGTTGATAAAGACGTGGTCAATGTATTATTTGACCAAGCTGTGTTAGCCGAAGGCGGGCAGCTTAAAGATCCAGCTGAGTTTGTTAAGCGCATGAATAAGCTAATCAGCTAATCCACCAAATAACAACTAATCAATAAAAAACCCGCTTTTGCGGGTTTTTTATTGTCATTTTAATTATTGCTATTTTTTAAATGGTTGGATATTTCTCAGAATTCCTCTAAAAATAGCCACCTCTTCTTTTTCAGGTTCTGCTCGGCCGAAAAAGCGACGCATGCGACGCATGAGAAGCTCTTTAGGGCGTTTTTCTTCAAAGTAGTCAATGTGTTCCAACACTTGAGCAAGGTGTGCGTAAAAACCTTCCAACTCAACATTGCTGGCTAGCTCATTGGTGCTTTTTTCAAACTCAGTGGTGGTGTTGTAAACATAGTGTTGATAAGCAAACACCTGGATAGCTGAAGCGACATTGAGTGAGAAATAATTAGGGTTGCCAGGAATCGTCATTAAAATTTGACATAAATCAAGCTCCTCATTGCTTAAACCAGAATTTTCAGTGCCAAATACTACCGCCACTTCTCGCCCTTCTATTGCCGTGGATTGCTGAATTTGCTCGCAAGCACCTACTACATCCATTTGTCGCCATTTGATATTGCGCTGGCGTGCGCTGGCACCAATCACCAAGTGTACACCCGATAGCGCATCTTCAAGTGTATTGCAAACAACTGCATTAGTTAAAATATCATCTGCACCACTCGCACGAGCAGTGGCCACAGCCGATGGATGTGTTTTTGGATTAACCAAATAAAGCTTGGAAAGATTCATATTTTTCATCGCTCGCGCAGCTGCGCCAATATTACCCGGTTCGGTGGTATTAACCATAACCACGCGCACCCTATCAAAGGTATAATTCATTTCTTTTTCCATTTGTCTATTAATTATGCATCCTACGCTTAATATTGCCGTTAAAGCCGCTCGAAAAGCGGGTGACATCATCCTTAGATATCACAATCAAATTGATCTATTGACGATTGAAAATAAAGCAGCAAACGACTTCGTTTCTGAAGTAGATAAAGCTGCTGAAGATGCCATTATAGACGAGTTGAAATACGCCTTTCCAGATCATTCAATTCTAGGTGAAGAAAATGGCGAAATCATCGGCAAAGACAAACGTTTTGTGTGGATTTTAGACCCACTTGATGGCACCACTAACTACCTTCATGGTTTTCCACAATATGCCGTTTCTATTGCTTTGTATGAAAATGATGAACCAACCCATGCGGTGGTTTATGACCCTTTTAAAGAAGAGTTATTTACCGCCTCTAAAGGTAATGGTGCTTATTTAAACGAGCAGAGAATTCGTGTTACTAGCACGAATGGCTTTGAAGACACCTTAATTGGCACTGGATTTCCATTCAAAGCACCGCAACACTTAGATGCTTATCTTGATATGTTCAAGGCAATTCATCCAAAAGTTGCTGGTATTCGTCGTGCCGGTTCTGCGGCACTAGACTTAGCTTATTTGGCAGCAGGTCGCATGGATGGTTTCTGGGAAATTGAGCTTAACATTTGGGATATTGCTGCCGGCGTATTGTTGGTTAAAGAAGCGGGTGGCTATGTAGGTGATTTCTCAGGTCGTGGAAAATACTTAGAAACCGGAAACGTGGTTGCAGGCAATGAGAAAGTTTTTAAAGAAATTTTAAAAACTATCCACCCATACCTTACTGAAGACTTACAGCGTTAATCTAACGCTAACGTTAGCTGTTCACCATTTAATGCACTAGACTGCTTACTCATTAAATATACAATCGCTGGAGACATACTCTCAGGCGTTGGATTATTATCTGCATTTTCTGCTGGATAAGCTATTTGACGCATTTTAGTGCGCATACGTCTTGGGTCAAGCGAATTAGTTTTGATATTGGTTTTTTCCAACTCTTCTGACAAGGTTTTACTTAAACCCTCAATCGCAAATTTACTCACCCCATACGCACCCCAATAGGCTCTTGCATTGCGACCAACTGAAGAAGACAGAAATAAAATACGCGCATCATCAGATTTATTTAAAGCTGGTATTAAGGCCTGCGTCAGCATGAATGGCGCATTAACATTAATCTGCATGGTTGAGTACCAAAGTTTCAAATCATACTGTTCAATAGGCATCATGGTGCCAATAATGCCGGCGTTATGAATTAAACCATCAAGCTGACCAAAATTATCCAACACATCCTTTTGCAATTGCTCATAATGCTCAGGCGTTGCCCCTTCTAGATCTAGCGGATATAAAATTGGCTCTACAAACCCTGCATCCACCACTTCGTCATAAGTGGTTTCTAGCGACCCTAGGTCACGCCCAAGCATAATAACGGTCGCGCCTGCTTTGGCTAAATCTAGTGTCATGGCGCGACCAAAGCCACGATTAGCACCTGTAACTAAAATAATCTTGCCTTTTAACTCGTCATCAGTAAATGTGTAATTGGTTGAAATATTCATTAACTTAACTCCTTTTTGCTTTGCACACCTAGCTCTTTAAGCTTTTCAGCGCGACCAATTAAATTACCTTTGCCGTCAGAGAGTTTTCCACGAGCCTCTTTATAGCTTTTTTGCGCCTTATCTAGATGCTTCTCGATATCATCCATAGACTTAATAAAACCAAAGAGTTTGTCATACATAGCACCTGCCTGACGAGCAATTTCTTCAGAATTTTGGTTTTGACGCTCTGTTTGCCAAATATGGTGTACCGTCTTAAGACTCATCATTAACGTTGATGGAGAAACTAAAACAATGTTCTTTTTAAGTGCTACGGTAAATAAATCAGGCTTTTGATCAAGTGCCACCAGTAAGGCCGACTCAATTGGAATAAAGACAAAAATAAAATCAAGCGTTAACACGCCTTCAAGATTTTCATATTCTTTGATACTAATGCCATTAATGTGAGCTTCAATAGAAGCAACGTGTGCCTTTAAATTGGCTGAACTACTCTGGTCAGCAATGTAGTCTTTGTAGGCCTTTAGGGATACTTTTGAGTCAATAATAATGTCTTTTTCTTCTGGCAGGTGCAAAACCACATCTGGCTTAAAAGCCTCACCCTGTTCATTTTTTAACTGTTTTTGCGTGGTAAACTCATGGCCTTCGCGCAAGCCTGAACTAGACAGAATAGAGCTTAAAATCATCTCCCCCCAATCGCCCTGTTGCTTGTTGTCGTAAGTTAAGGCGTTAGTTAGATTTTGCGTGGTTTCCTGCGCTTCAATACTGGTTTTTTTAAGATTATCAATTTGCGCGGCTAGCGTTGCGCGTTCTTTAATTTGCTCGGTAGTGATTACTTCAATCTTATCTCTAAATTCCTTAAGTTGTGCTTGTAGTGGGGTCAATAATTCAGAATTTTTAACACTTAAATCATTCCGGTCTTTGGCCAGAATATCGCCCGCAACCGACTTAAAATCTTGACTCATTTGCTCTCTAGCAATATTAATCATGTCAATTTGATTTTCGTAAGATTTAATCTTTTCGTCCAGGCTTACTTCTAGGTGAATTTTTTCCTTGCCAAGTACTTGCAATTGTTTATCCAGATAAAAATAAACACCAATAGCGCCCGCCAACAAACCCAATAACAAACTTAAAATATCCATTAAATTATCTCCAATAATTCTTGCGGGTGATTAATTTTATAATCATAATTCCAATCGCTTTCAACCTGACCATAACCATAGGTTACTGCTACCGTTTGAATACCAGCATTACCCCCTGCTAGCATATCATTTTTATCATCCCCGACAAAAATACAGCGCTTTGGGTTAATAGCTAATTGTGCACATGCGTACAATAACGGCGCAGGGTGTGGCTTGTTATACGCCAAAGTATCACCACACACCACCACGCTAGCCCGGATGTTTAATTTTTCTAATAATAGATGTGTTAAGTCTTCAGGCTTATTGGTAACAATACCCCAATGAATTTGCTGATCTTCAAGTTTATTTATCACCTCACTAATACCATCAAAAAGTGCTGAATTTCGATCAATGTTATTGGTATAAATTTCAAGCAATCTTTGGTGGCGATGCGTAAAATCTGGATGATCTTGATGACATTCAAATCCGAATTTAACCAATGCTTTGCCGCCAAATGCGACTAATGGCTTAATTTGCTCAAAGGATCTAGGACTCAATCCATTCTCTTCTAGCAAACTATTTAATGCGTAAGCTAAGTCTGGCGCTGTATCAATTAGCGTACCGTCTAAATCAAAAAGAATGGTGTTGATGCTCATATAAAACCGTTAAAATTTAACTCTACAAATTATAACGTTTACACTTAACCCTCATGCTGTTTTTAAGATCATTATTATATTTTTTGGGCTCAACTTTTGTATTGAGTTTTTTGGTTACTTTGGCTTTAATACTGTTTTTTCTTCCAGTTAAATATCGCTACGCAATTTTATCCAAATGGTCTTTATTTTGCATGTGGTGGTTAAAAATCACACTCAACATAAAACTACGCGTTATTGGCCAAGAAAACATCCCCAATACGCCCAGTGTAGTTGTCTCTAATCATCAATCAACTTGGGAAACAATTGCCTTTCAAACGGTTTTTCCTCATCAAACCTGGGTGCTCAAACAAGAGCTTCAATGGATTCCAATTTTTGGCTGGGGCTTGGCGCTTTTAAAGCCTATTATTATTAACCGTGGTGAAAAACTTAAAGCCATCAAAAAAGTTATCAAGCAAGGCTCTGCCCGAATTAAAGAAGGAATTTTTGTTGTGGTATTTCCCGAAGGTACACGCCAGCCGTATAAGCAATTGGGAGAATATCAAAATGGCGGTGTTGCTATTGCCAAAAAAACCCATTGCGATATTGTGCCGGTTTATCACAATGCTGGAAAAATTTGGCCAAAAGGTAGTTTTGTCAAACAACCTGGAATCATCACATTAGTCATTGGAAAGCCAATCCAGCCAATAGGGAAAAATGCCACTGAACTCACTAAAGCGGTGAGGGATTGGACTGTGGAAATGCAAAAAAAATATTAATCTCTATGAATGTGGTAACAAGCGGTCTAGTAAGCTATTGTACTTAAGTTTATTTTTATATAATTCAATTAGAATTTCGTTTTTTTCTAGCTGTATTTGTTGATAGTCTTCTTGCTCGATTATGGCAAATCTAACGTCACCTTGTCCAGCATAATAAAGGTTTAGCTCATTGTTAATTTTGTTTTGTTGAATTTGTTGCTCGGCAAGTTTAAGCTGAATCAAGCCCTGCTTAATATCGGTATCGAGTTTATAAATGGCTGATACAACATCTTTTAATTTATTTTCATACTTGAGTTCAATTTGACGGCGCTTAAAACGGTATTTATCCAAATACACTTGATTGGAAATATCACCACTTAACGGATAAGAAAAAACCAATTTAGCCTCTACATTTGTTTCGCTCGATTTTGAGTAGCTAGTGTAATTACCCTTATTATTATCTTTGGCGGCACTAATTGTAAAATCAAAATCAGCTAACTGAGCATTTTGATAAGTTTCAATATATCGACCATTTTTTTGCAATTCCAAATCAATACGCTGTAAATCTCGAATATTCGAACGACAATAACGCTCAATATCATCTACTAAATCTACATAAAATATAGCTGGCAATTCTGGCATATCTTTCAGAAAATCAATGGATTGATCAGAAGCTAACAATAAGCCAGTTTGCGCTTTTAATTTTGATTGCAAACTCAACAATAAACGTTTTTTCTTGTCAATAAATCGCACTAATACTTTTGCGTCTGTTAGTTGATCTATTGCCATTTTTTGTCTAATAGACTCCAGCTTATTAACAGCTTTATTAACTGTATCTATTTGCCACTTAAACCCCACCCAATCAATAAACTCAAAGACTTTATCTTCTATAAAATCTTCTTGAGATTCTTTTAAAATTAGCTTTTCATCTTCATAATCTAAAACTGCCAAATCGTAAGTCTTTTGATCTACTATTCCTGCTTTATTTTTCAGTAGCGGCAACGTCCAACTAATACTAGTATCGGTTAGATATTCCGTTGTATTTTTATCTTTCTGATAGCCATTTTTATCATGCATTTGCTCACCTTTAACAGGCAAAGAACGATCAAAAGATAGGGTTAGTTCAGATCCATTTGAAAAGAATTTTTTAGATAAATCAGAAGATATTTTTCTTACTTGTTGGTGTGTGTCGCGCGAATAATCAGTTCCTGATGTATAGTCATATTTTTGCTTATCTTTATGAATATGACCTATCTCCGCCCCAATATCCCACGACCAATTTCCATAATTTGCCTGATCACCCTCCATCTCTAGCTTTTTAATTTTTAAATTTATCATCTCTTTTTCAAAAAACTCATGAGTTGATAATAGCTGCTCTACAAAGGATTGTTGCGTGTATGCATACACTGATGTGCTTATAAATAAATTAACTATTAGTAATAACCGCATCAATTTGACCTATTTAAATTGACTAATTATAAGCAAGATTAATTTCATATAAAAATTCATTTAACCGACTATTTTTGGTAAAATTGTCAAGTTATTTTTTTGATAATAAAAGATGCAGGGAATACCGGCAAATATAAAACTTTTAAGCTTTGCTAAAAAAGGGTTAGTTTTTTCACAGACTTACACTGTGAAAGATTTTCCAAGAATTAAAGACATGGTTTCAAATATCGATGACCAAGTTAGCGTTAAGTTAAGCTTTTATATTGAAAACGGTAAAATTCCTTGTATTGAAGGTAGTGTTGAATTAGAAGTGGCGCTTGATTGTCAGCGCTGCTTAAAAGAAGTTAAGCTTCGTTTGACTCCTAGCTTTAAATTAGCTTTTATTATCCATGAGAATCAAGCAGAGGATTTAGATCCAAGCTTTGAGACAATTCTGAATGCAGATGAAGAATTTTCAACAATAGAATTTATAACGGATGAGGTGCTAATATCCATTCCAATGATACCGATGCATTCACACGAATGCCAATCGTACAAGGATAAAAGCCCAGTAATAGAGCAAAAGCGTGAGAACCCTTTTGCAGTTTTAAAACAATTAAAAACTCAACCAAGGAGTAAATAAAATGGCTGTACAAAAAAGTAGAAAAACCCCTTCAAAAAGAGGCATGCGTCGTTCACACAATGCATTGACAAGCCCTGCATTATCAGAAGATCAAGAGACTGGTGAGACTCACCTACGTCACCACGTTACTGCAGACGGCTACTACCGTGGCAAAAAAGTAATCAATACAAAAGACGTTCAAGAAGTAGAAGCTTAATAATCCCATGATTATCAAGGTATCGATTGATGCCTCAGGGGGAGATCATGGTATTCCTGTCACTATTGAGGCGGGTATTAAGGCTCTGGGTGCATTTCAAGACCTGCAATTAACCTTTGTCGGCGATCAATCAGCAATTGAAGCTGAGCTTAGCAAACACTCTCCTACTGACAAAACGACTGCTCGAATTAAAATTGTTCATGCCACAGAAGTCGTACTGATGAACGAATCTCCAGCAATTGCGCTTCGCAAGAAAAAAGATTCTTCCATGCGCGTTGCTATTAATTTGGTCAAATCCAACACTGTGGATGCTTGTGTAAGCGCTGGTAACACTGGCGCGCTAATGGCTATTTCTCGTTTTGTTCTTAAAACAATTCAAGGTATCGATAGACCTGCCATTATGGGTCGCATGCCAACCATGACTGGTCACACTCATATGTTAGACTTGGGCGCTAACGTGGACTCAAATCCACAAGCATTGCTTGAATTTGCCACCATGGGGTCGATTGCCGTTGAACAAACTGAGAATATCTCTAAACCCACAGTGGGTCTTTTAAATGTTGGCGAAGAGGAGATGAAAGGCAATGACAAGATTAAAAAAACCTCTGAATTACTCAAGGCGTCAAATTTAAATTACCAAGGGTTTGTTGAAGGTGATGACATCTACAAAGGTAGTGTTGACTTAGTTGTATGCGATGGCTTTGAGGGAAACATCGCCCTCAAGGCGAGTGAAGGCGTTGCTAGTATGATGAGTCATTACTTAAAGCGCGCATTTACACGCAATTGGCTCACCAAAATTGTTGCCTTGATCGCTACACCAGTCCTTAAAGATTTTAAATCAAGCCTAGATCCTGGTAAATACAATGGTGCTAGCTTATTAGGCTTACGCGGCATTGTTGTTAAAAGTCATGGCGGCGCTAATAGTGACTCATTCTTTATGGCAATCTGTGAAGCCTACGCCGAAGTCAATGCTAAAATTATTGATAAAATATCCTCCCAAGTTTCAATAGAATTGGAAAAAAATGAATAAATTTGCACGAATTATTGGCACAGGTAGCTACCTACCGCCAAACGTCATTACTAACGACGACCTTTCCAAAACCATCGATACAACAGATGAATGGATTACTACGCGTACAGGCATTAAACAACGCCATGTTGTTGCCAATGAGAGCACCTGTGACCTAGCTGAAAAGGCTTCAATAAACGCTCTTGAAATGGCAGGTATTGATATATCCGAACTTGATTTAATCATCCTTGCAACTACCACACCTGATAAGATTTTCCCAGCCACTGCAACTATGCTGCAAAAAGCGATTGGCGCCACTTGCCCTGCTTTTGACTTACAATCCGTTTGTGCCGGTTTCATCTTTGCACTAACAACAGCTGAGCAATATATTAAAACAGGTGCGGCTAAAAATGTTTTAGTAGTTGGTAGTGAAACCATGTCAAGAATTGTTGATTGGAGTGATCGCTCTACCGCCATCCTTTTTGGCGATGGTGCTGGCGCTGTTGTGCTTACAGGTAGCGAAGAGACTGGCATTCTGCACTCTAAGCTATTTAGCGACGGCACTTACCTATCCTCTTTACAAGTGAATAACAATTTCATCAATGAAACTGGTTTTATTGAAATGGCTGGTAACGAAGTATTTAAAATTGCTGTAACTCGCCTTTCTGAATTGGCAGAAGAAACGTTAAAAGAAGTTGGTATGAATTCTGAAGAGCTAGACTGGATGGTTCCTCATCAGGCTAATATTCGCATTATTTCAAGTGTTGCTAAACGCATCAAAACCCCTATGGACAAAGTTATTGTTACTTTAGCCAATCATGGCAATACCTCTGCTGCTTCCATCCCACTAGCACTTGATACAGCTGTTAGAGATGGAAGAATTAAAAAAGGTGATAACCTACTAATGGAAGGCATTGGCGGTGGATTTAGCTGGGGTAGTGTTTTAGTACAATTCTAAAATTCTCTGATTTTCAATTTATGTGTTAACAATTGCAACTTTTTCGAGTCGACACTCAGTTGATTCAAACAATTACTAGCTTGCGTATAAAGCGCCTGATAAGCCTCTTTAGATGCTTTAAGGCCAATAATAGCAGGATAAGTTGGCTTGTTTTTTTCACTATCTGAGTGTTGCTGCTTGCCCAACACGCCAACGGGTGTTTCAATATCCAACACATCATCTTGTATTTGATAAGCCAAACCAATTGCTTGAGAAAATTCTCTTAAGGTTTCGCGATCTTGTTGGCTACATTGCGCAACAACCGCACCCAAATCAACTGCACAACTAAGAAGAGCACCTGTTTTCTTGCGATGCATACTTTCAAGCAACTCAATATCAACAGTACGGTCAACAATAGACAAGTCGATTGCCTGCCCTTCTGCCATTTCGAAAGCTGCGTGAGTCAGGGTTGACAATAAGTCAATTTTTACCTGGCTATTAAGCAAAGGATCGTTAACCAAAACTTCAAAAGCCAAAGCCTGAAGGCCGTCTCCCGCTAAAATAGCTTGAGCTTCATCAAAACGTTTATGACACGCAGGCTGATTATGGCGAATATCATCATTATCCATGGCTGGAAGATCATCATGAATGAGTGAATATGCATGAATGAATTCAACCGCACAACTGCTTGAATCTACTTGCTCCAAGCGAGTGTCAAACATATCTGCTACACAATAAGCCAATATTGGTCTGAAACGCTTACCACCGGCAAGTACACTATAACGCATAGCTTCAGTTAGTGAACCTTGCGTGGTTAAATAGTAATCGAGCTTGGTATCAACCCTGTCAATATATTGTTCAAACTGCATACAAGTTTTTTATAAATTGTCCAGAGATGCCTCACTTGTAAAATCATCTTGCTCGGTAAGTTTTGAGATTTTTTGGCTAGCCTTATCGAGCGCTGATTGACAAGATTTGGTCAGTTCAACACCTTTAGAGAAATAAGCTAACGAGTCTTCTAAGCTCAGATCGCCTGTTTCCATTGTTTTGACAATTTCTTCTAGATCAGATAGACCTTTATTAAAATCAAATTTTTTAGTCATAGTTTATCGCTTGCCTCCACCGCCTGCTTTAGAGAGTATTTTATCCATAATTCGACTGGGTAATATTCTTTTCAATAGTGCAAATAGCTTAGTTGGAAAAGTAACTCGGTAGTGAATTTTGGCTTTGGGTGCTTCCAATGCATGCACCACACATGTCAAGACCGCCTCAGGTGCTAATGTATACGGGGCCAACTTAGATGATTTTAAACGCTGAATCATAGCTTGATAATTCTCTTTATAGTCACTCTTATTCATATCAATATGAGCTTTAAAGGCCAAATAAGCATTGACTCTAAATTGCGACTCAATAGGACCAGGCTGAATCAGTGACAACTGCACTTGAGTATTAATTAGTTCAAGCCTTAATGTATCAACTAAGCCTTCAATGGCAAATTTGGAAGCGTTATAAGGACCTCGAAAAGGCATAGCAATAAAGCCCAATACCGAACTTAAGTAAATAATTCTACCCGTGTTGTTTCGCTTCATACTTGGCAAAACTAAATTAGTCAGCTCATGCCAGCCAAAGACATTTGCTTGAAATTGAGTCTCAAGCACCTCCCTAGAAATATCTTCTAAAGCACCAACTTGCCCGTAAGCGCCATTATGAATTAACCCATACAAATCATCCGTTTGTAAAAAAATCTCACTAATGGCCAGTTGAATAGAGGCGGAAGAAGCTAGATCTAGTTGATACGCCTCAAACCCTAAACGACCAAGATTCTTGACATCTTCTGGCTTTCTAGCTGTTGCAAAAACACGATATCCTGCTTGCTTTAAACCTTGAGCAAGGCACAATCCAATGCCACTAGAGCAGCCTGTGATTAAGACTGAGCGCATTGTTTCTGTGCTTTAGTCCAAAAATCAGCGACAGATTTAAGCTCAGGATTAACGCTTTGAGAGCGTAGCACCAGAAAATCATATGCCATGCGAAAACCTTTGCTTGCGAGAATATCTTCCACTTTTTTAGGCTGCATTCTTTCCAATCGATTTTGCATCATCCATGTGTCTTTGATACGTGCTGTTAGCCATCTTGGCAGGGATACTTGCTTAATCTGATTAATAATAACTTCTTCAGAAGCTTGGCTCATGGCCAAATAAGTGCTTTTTTGCTTTTTCTTAATCAATTGAAAGCGCTCTGTTTGCGCCTGCCATAAAAATACCGCAAATAAAAAAGCGGGCGTAACAGGCTTATTTCTTTTGATTCGATTCGAAGTGTTGTTTAGCGCAATTTTGATAAATTCATTTTTACGTGTTTGTTTAAATAAATGCTTTAATAAATCGTATTTTTCTAAACGTTCAAATACTTGAAAGCCGTATTCGTTATGAAACAGCTTGATACACTCTTCATACAATCGAGCTGGTGAAATATTACTTAGTAGCGGTGCCTGTTGGTGAATGGCTTTCTTAATTTCGCCACTAAGCTGAAAATCAAGCTTGGTTTGAAATCTGACCGCTCTAATCATGCGCACAGGATCTTCCTCAAAACGCACCATTGGTTTGCCAATAATATGAATAGTTTGAGATTGGATATCTTGCAAACCACCAATATAGTCAATGACTTCTTTAGTATTGATATCGTAATACAGCGCGTTAATTCTAAAATCACGACGAACAACATCCTCTTCAATCTTTCCATAGCAGTTGTCACGCACAATAACACCACTTTTAGCTGTTTTAACTTGGCCCGATCTAAAGGTTGCCACTTCTAAATATTTTCTTGCTGAGAACATAACATGCACTAGGCGAAAGCGCCTGCCAATTAAGCGTGAGCGCTTAAAAAGCTTGTGAACCTGTTCAGGCTTGGCGTTAGTTGCAATGTCAAAATCTTTAGGCTTAAGCCCCAATAACAAATCACGTACACATCCACCTACTAAATAAGCTTCAAAGCCTGCTTTAACAATGGTTTTAACAACTTTAATGGCGTCTCTATCTAGCAGTTTCTGATCAAAATCAACCGCCTGACGAATAATATTTGTTGACTTTTTTTTACGAAAGATGTTGAAGATTGACAATCGGTTTAGGACTCCACCCATTTTGTTGATGTTCGGCAACAACAGTTGTATAAACGCCGCCACGCACATTAAAGATCGCCTTCAGGCGCATAAACCTTGGATTGGTTGCCTTGACTAGATCATTTAAAATTTCATTCGTAACCGCCTCATGAAAAGCACCTTCGTCACGAAATGACCAAATATACATTTTTAATGATTTAAGCTCAACACAGGCCTGATCTGCAATATATTCCAAATGCAAAGTAGCAAAATCTGGCTGACCAGTTTTAGGGCATAGACAGGTAAATTCTGGCATATCAATCTGAATAACAAAATCTCGCTCAGGATTAGGATTGTCAAAAACTTCAAGTTCTTTACTGGGATATGAAGACATGGTTTCTTTAAGTTGAAAAAATGATACTATTTTACACACCTATTAAGCATGTTGAAATGGTGATGCTAAAAAGGTTTACTGATTAGTTGGCTTAACTTACCATGGCGATAGGCATAAAATACAAAAATAACCAGTAATACTAACAGATGTACCCACCACAAGCCCATCCAAGCTGTTATCTCACCACGCTCCAAACTTGATTTAGCCATTAATAATGCATTATTGTAAACAATAAACACTAAAACACCTACCAATACCCCTAAATTCTTACCGCCACGTGGCGAAGTTTTTCCCAATAAAATTGCAAAAATTGACAATATAAATACACTAATAGGCTGTGATATTCGCCATTGCCACTCCGCAATCTCTGCAGTATTACTAGAAAATATTAATGCTGAGGTAGGCTTTGACTCAGTTTTAATGACAGTGTTAACATTATGACGTTTTTGGCCATCAATGATTTGCAAATCATATTGATCAAAATTAAGGATTTTCTTATTAGCAACAGATGGAAATCCATGATATCTTGTGCCATCTTTTAGGCGTAAATAAACACTCTTGGTTTGCTCATTGGTGTATTTTTGAGCCTGAGCCGCTAGCGTGATAATGGGCTGGTCTCCCGCTAAAGTATAAATAAAAATCTCCTCCATATCTTGGATTGACTCACCCTTGGCGTCTTTCACTTTAGATGCGTAAAAAACCAACTCTCCGTCTTTAAATTCCTGAAACTCACCCTCTTTAATAAAGGAAAATTCAGAGGCATTTTCACTACGATCCATAATCATACTACGCTGCTGTTTTGACCAAGGAACGGCAACCGTCGTTAAAAACAAAATAAAGATAAAAATCATAACCACAATTGGCTGAATAAACACCATTAAATGCTTATCACCAATGCCTAAAGAATTCATGACTACTGCTTCAGAATCCTTGTAAGACTTGCTAACTGCTAGAATAATGGCTAAAAATAAAGATAAGGATAGGATTAACGGGACATCTCGAATCATCTTAAAACTGACCAAAGGCAATAAGTCAGCAATTGGAATACCCTCTTCCAAGCTTTCTTTAATTACCAAGACCAGTTGATTGCCAAAAATTACCAGGCCAATAACGATAAAAACAGCAGCTGTCATCATTAATACGTTACGTATTAAATATTTTGCAAGGATGCTGTTTTGTAATTTTAGTGCCTGTTTAACGGCTGAGGAGATATGCATGCTTTAAGTATACTTAAAGCAAGGAATGATTATTTCTTTTGTGACATAGAAGCAAAGAATTCATCATTTGTTTTGGTTAGTTTTAATCGATCTATCAAAAACTCTGCTGCCTCCACAGTATCCATAGGGTGTAAAATTTTTCTCAGAATCCATAATTTTTGCAATTCTTTTTCATCGGTAATTAACTCTTCACGGCGTGTTCCAGATGCATTAATATTGATAGCTGGGAAAATGCGCTTTTCACTTAAACGCTTCTCTAGGTGAAGCTCCATATTGCCCGTACCTTTAAACTCTTGGTAAATAACTTCATCCATTTTCGAGCCAGTATCAATGAGCGCTGTAGCAATAATAGTAATACTTCCGCCATTTTCAATATTTCTAGCGGCACCGAAAAAACGCTTAGGGCGCTGCAAAGCATTAGCATCCACACCACCGGTTAAAACTTTTCCAGATGACGGAGCAACCGTATTATATGCCCTAGCAAGACGCGTAATAGAATCGAGCAAAATAATCACATCCTTTCCTTGCTCTGCACGCCTTTTAGCTTTTTGAATGACCATTTCAGCTACTTGAACATGGCGCTTCGCTGGCTCATCAAACGTAGAGGCAATGACTTCGCCGCGTACTGTTCTTGCCATCTCAGTTACCTCTTCTGGACGCTCATCAATTAACAACACAATTAACTCACATTCTGGATGATTACGTGAAATTGAAGAAGCAATATTTTGCATAATCATCGTCTTGCCTGCTTTAGGCGGCGCAACCAACAACCCTCTTTGCCCTTTTCCAAATGGTGCGATCAGATCAATCACTCTGGCAGTAATATCTTCTGTGCCACCATTACCAATTTCTAAGTCTAATCTTTGATCTGGGTGAATTGGGGTCAATGAGGCAAATGGTACTCGATTTCGAACGTTTTCTGGATTTTCGCCATTAACCTCAGACACTTGAACCAAGGCAAAATATTTTTCACCTTTTTTAGGGGCGCGAATCTTACCGGCAACTAAGTCACCTGTTGATAAATTAAAACGCTTGATTTGATTAGGAGAGATGTAAATATCATCCGCACCTGAAGTATAAGAATCATCACTGGATCTTAAAAATCCATAACCATCTTGCAAAATATCCAACACGCCATCGCCAATCACTTCTTCATTGTTGGATGCTTTCGCTTTAAGAATGATAAAAATAAGGGTTTGCTTCTTCGCGCGCGAGATGTTCTCAGCACCTAGAGACTGAGCCAACTCTAATAATTTTTCAGGAGAGGATTTTTTTAACTCTGATAATTTCATGAAATTTCCATTATGTTCTAACAAGAGCTTGCTAGATGATTATTGCAATTAAATTGCAGGCAGGTTGATGTAGATGGCTATTAGTAACAATAGCCCAGTTAAATTAGTTAAATATTTGTATCGATAAATGTGCTAAGCTCTGCTTTTGATAAAGCACCCATTTTAGTTGCAGCTACCACGCCATCTTTAAATAAAAGCATTGTTGGAATACCTCTAATGCCATATTTTGGTGGCGTCTGATCGTTTTCATCTACATTCACCTTGGCAATCGTTACCTTGCCATCGTACTCATCAGCGATTTCGTCTAATACGGGCGCTAATGCCTTACAAGGTCCACACCATTCGGCCCAAAAATCAACCAATACTGCTTGTGATGAATTAATAACGTCTGCTTCAAAGCTGGCGTCTGTGACTGCTAAAATTTTATCGTTCATAAGTTTTTTTGTTAAATGATTCTGAAATGAAAAAAAGATACAACAGAACTGTTGTAAGTGTGAGAATTATATCACTATTTGCAACGCCATCTAAGCTTTTATAGTCTTTCTTCTAATGCTGTCTTTAGGCTTGATTGTTGTATTTTGTTCAAAGGTTTATGAGCAGCATCACTGATAAAAAAAACATCCTCTACCCGTTCACCCATTGTTGATACTCTAGCATTAATCAAGGAGAGGTTCATTTCATATAGTATATAAGCAATATTAGATAATACACCAACTTTATCTAAGGTATTGATTTCAAGTTTAGTGAGCTGCCACCTACAGTCCTCGCTTAGAGTAATGTCTGTTTTGTGATCAAAATAACGGTGTGAATAATGTGATTGCATTTTGGCAACTTTAGCCTGAGGATCACTTAATGCTTGTGAAATAATTTGATTTAAATCTAAACCCTCAAGACTTTTATCTTGCAATACACTTAGCGTGTTATAAGCCCTATTGTTTTTTGTTGTTAAAATCTTAGCATCAACAATATCCAGTCCAGCTTGCTCTAATGCACTCACTAAATTAAAAAACAGGCCTTTAAAATCATCACACAAAACGAAAATATCAACTACATTACTTTCAGAAATTTTAGAGCCAATAATAATGGGAGGCAGATGTCCACCTATCTGCAATGATAAATGCCATAGCATGTCATCTAGCTCATATCGCAAATAATAATCTTTAGGTAGATGGTCCAATATTTTTTGAATAGAGGTCATGTCAAAACCTTGCGCAATGCAAGCCTCAATTAATGCCTGCTTGCTATTTTCAATCCTTTGGTTGTTACTCATTAGCACTTCTGCACCCGTATCTAAATAACGCTTTGCTTGTTTAAACAACTTTCGCAACAAGGCATCCTTCCAATCATTCCAAAGATCGTCTTTGGTGGCTCGAATATCTGCCACTGTTAATAAGTATAGATACTCTAAAAACTCTAAAGAGCCTACCGCTTCACAAAAATTTTTAATCACCACAGGATCGTCAATATCTTGTTTTTGTGCAACAACTGACATAAGCAAATGTTTCTCAACCAAACCAGCAACAAGGTTAGTGTCAACTACGTTAAGCTGATGACTCTTACAGAATACTCGTGCATCTTGCATGCCTAGTTGCGCATGATCACCACCTCTACCCTTGGCAATATCATGAAAAAGACCTGCCAACATGAGCAGCTCTGGTTTTTTAATGTTTTTTGCAATATCACTACAAAGACTGAATTCATGAGCATATTCACTCACAAAAAACCTTCTAAGATTACGAATGACAAACAATGTATGCTGATCCACGGTAAATGCATGAAATAAATCGTACTGCATAAGCCCTATAATCTTGCCAAATGCTGGAATATAATGCTCAAGAACGCCGTACCTGTTCATTAGATTTAAAGCCTTGTTTACCCCTTGATTTTGTTGTAATAGCTCAATGAACAATCGATTGTTATTACGTTTTTTATAATAATTTTGATCAATCAAATCTAAATTACCCTGCATTTGCCTTAACGTGCCGGCGCTAATACCACGAATATAATGATGTTTAGCAATAAGCAAAAAAATCTCAATAAATGCAGTAGGGTTTTGGCTAAAAACTTGATCATGATTAGCATGAATATAGCCGTACGAAATTCTAAACTGACTGTTTAAATATTGCGTATTAATAACTTTGTCTTCTAGTAATTGTAACAAGATATCATTTAAACGAGCCACTTTAGTGACAGTTTGATAGTAGTCCTTCATAAAGCGCTCAACAGCCATTGAGTCGCCATCTGTGTAGCCAAGCATATCAGCCACTTGCTTTTGATATTGAAATGCTAAACGGTCCTCTCGACGCTTAGCAATAATGTGTAATGAAAATCTCACTCGCCACAAAAATAGCTGAGAGGTTTTTAACAGCTCGTATTCATCATGACTTAGATATTTTTTCTCAACCAAATCAAACAAGGTATTGACACCAAAATACCATTTCGCAACCCACGCAACTGTTTGAATATCTCGCAATCCACCCGGGCTTTCTTTAATATTGGGCTCTAAGTTATAAGCGGTATTTGAAAAGTTAGCATGTCTAGCTCTCTGTTCTTTTTGCTTCTCAATAAGAAAAGACTGCGATGACCAGTCGCTTGACTTAATCACGCTTTTCATTTTTCTATAAGCACTATCAAGACCAACAATTAAGCGAGATTCTAGCAAATTTGTCACAATACTTAAGTCATCAATTACTCGCACACAATCTTTAATATCTCTAGTGGCATGCCCCACCTCAAGCCCAACATCCCATAAAAAAGTTAAAAATTGAGAGATTTTTTCCTGATGAACTTGATGTGAATCATTTGGAATTAGAATAAGTAAATCTATATCAGAATATAAATGCAACTCACTGCGACCATAACCACCAACTGCAACTAAAGAGACTTGGCTAGGCATGTCAAATCCTTGCCAAATATCTTTTAATAGCTCATCAACACCATTTGCTCTTGCTAGCACAAATCCTTCAACTGCAATAGTAGAATTTAAGAATCCCGCTTCTAGAGAGCGCTGTAGATCTTGATATCGAGTTTTGTAATCATCTAATTTCATACTTAGATGATAACTGATTAATGAGAATGTTGAGCAATATAATCTAGCGCCATTTGCAACCTGGCCAAGGTTCGATCTTTGCCAACCAACTGTGCCACAATATCAATATTACCTGCATTTCCATTGCCACTTAGTGCCAAACGAAATGGCTGGCCTATTTTGCCAAAACCAATATCAAGCTCTTTACAAACTTGCTTAATCTGTTCTTTAATATTGCTTGCCATCCAATCATCCAACGCCTCAAGCTTTGTTAGCAACAACTTAATGGATTGGCTATCTTTAAATTGCTTGGCAGATAATTTTTCATCAAATTGATTAAAGTCTTGATAAAACATTTTTAAACCATCAACCATCTCTACCAAGGTTTTTGAGCGCTCTTGTAAATGCTCAACGACTGCTTCAATGGCAGGCCCTGTTGAAGTGTCAACTGACTGATTATCCAAATGCCATGCCAAATTCTCCAGCAGATTATCAACACTAGAGGTTTTAATATATTCTTGATTTAACCACAGCAACTTTTCCTGATTAAAACTTGCTGGCGCTTTATTAATATTTTTCAGATCAAACAATTCTACAATCTCTGATAATGAGAACACTTCCTGATCGCCATGCGACCAACCCAGGCGCACTAAATAATTAAGCAGCGCTTCGGGCAAAAACCCCTCATCTCGATACGCCATCACACTCACCGCACCATGACGCTTGGAAAGTCTTGCGCCATCACCACCTAGAATCATTGGTAAATGTGCAAATTTTGGCAGACCCCAGCCTAGCGCTTCATACAAGTTAATTTGTCTAGGGGTGTTATTAATGTGGTCATCTCCACGAATAACAGTATCAATCTTCATATCATGATCATCTACCACAACCGTTAAATTATAAGTTGGCGTACCATCACTACGCGCAATGATTAAATCATCTAATTCTTGATTTCCAATAGAAATTTGACCTTTAACAGCATCTTTAAACGTCACAAAACCTGTCAAAGGGTTTTTAAAACGCACAACACCAGATTTCAGCTTTTTATCTCGACAACAACCATCATATTTGGCCTTTTCCCCTTTTTCTGTTAGCTCGTCACGCAACACTTGCAGACGTTCTTTCGAACACTCACAATAGTAAGCCTTATCTTCACTTAACAACTGCTCAATAATCTCTTGGTAACGATCAAATCGCTGGGTTTGATAAAAAGGCCCTTCATCATGCGTCAAACCCAGCCAATTCATACCATCTAATATTGCATCAACTGAGGCTTGCGTGGAGCGTTCTCGATCAGTATCTTCAATACGAAGTACAAATTGACCTTGTTGTTTTTTAGCCCAAGCCCAAGCAAAAAGCGCCGTTCTAGCACCGCCTATATGCAAATATCCAGTTGGAGAAGGGGCAAATCTTGACTTCATGGTGTGTTAACTTCCGCTGCTTTATCGTACCAAAGCTGGGCTTTTTCGAGATCTTTTTCTACTTCTTTGCCATCTTCATACAGCATGCCTAGTGTATACATAGGTCCTGGAATACCAAAATTAGCCGCTTTTTCAAACCATTCAATTGCCTGATCAATATCTTTGTCCACGCCTTCGCCCGTCATGTAAGCAACGCCAATCATATGGTGAGCAAAAACATGACCCTGCTCTGCTGCTTTCATAAAATTTTCTAGCCCTAAAGGTTGATTTTCAACCATGCCTAGGCCGTTCATTTGCATCATACCAAGTCGCCATTGACTTTCGGCATTTCCTTGCGCCGCAAGTGGCGCTAACAATTGATATGCCATGGTGAAATTTTTAGTATCAAAGGCAGTAATACCGCTGGTTAGATCAGCATCATAAATATCTGTAGAATTAGAATCGTTCACAAGTTTTCTCAAATATAAAAAGACAATAATTTTACACCTAGACTGTTGTTATAATGGCTGTTTATTAGCAAACAAGACTTACTTTTTAAGTGGAATTTAGTCAACAAGAAAACAATCAAAATAGTGTTATATTTGTCGCGCAAGATAGTGTTCAACTCTCCCACACTCGACTACAAACACCGTGCTTCATTTCTAGAAATTTTTTCACTGAAATTAGCATACACACCATTGAAGATATTAAAAAAACTTCACTATTCGCTCTAACAAGCCAAGATGATATCGATCTTTTAATTATTGGCACAGGTGCTTCTCCACAATTCTTATCCGCCAAACAGCGAGTTGATATACAACAAATGAACATTGGCACTGAAAGTATGAATAGTGAAGCTGCATGTCGGAGCTTCAACCTATTACTATCAGACGTTAGAAACGTTGGCCTGTTACTATTATGAAATTTTTAAGTATTGCGCAATTGCGTCACTATTGGCATTACTTTAAGATGGATACACCTTTGTTTTTACTAATTATGGCATTAAGTGCTTTTGGCCTAATGGTGCTTTATTCAGCCTCAGCTGGATCACTATCTACTCTGTATAAGCAAGTATTTCACTTTTCCTTGGCCATTGGCGCCATGTTAGTTATTGCGCAAATCCCGCCTTATTTATTAAAACGATTTTCGCCTTATCTAATGTTATTTGGTATTTTTTTACTTATTTTGGTTTTGTTCTTTGGCTCTAGTAGTGGCGGCGCACAACGCTGGCTAGATCTTGGTTTTTTACGCTTTCAGCCTTCTGAAATCATGAAGGTTATTGTGCCAATAGCGATTGCTTCCATCCTTAGTGACAAAACCTTGCCACCCAAGCCATTATCCATCTTCTTGTCAATTGCCTCTATTGCTGTAATTGTTTTACTGATTGCTAGGCAGCCCGATCTTGGTACTTCTCTACTCATTGGCGCCTCAGGTGTTTATGTGTTATTTTTTTCAGGCATTCGTATTCAAATTCTTCAAAATAATTGGCTTAACTTTGGTGCCATTAGCTCACTTATCATCGCTGGCGCTTATATTGCCTGGAACTACTTACTCATGGCGTATCAAAAAAAACGCATCATGACTTTAATTGACCCAAACTCAGACCCATTGGGATCAGGCTATCACATCTTACAGTCCAAAATTGCTATTGGCTCCGGTGGTGTCTTTGGTAAAGGTCTTGAGCAAGGATCGCAATCTCAGCTGAATTTTCTACCCGAACACACAACTGATTTTATTTTTGCCGTGGTAGCTGAAGAATTAGGTCTAATGGGTGTCTTACTCTTATTTGCACTGTATGGCTTAATTATTTTTAGAGCACTTACAATTTCATTCCAATCAGAAGACAATTTTTCCAAGCTACTAGGTGCCAGCCTAACGCTAACCTTCTTTACCTATATTTTTGTTAATGTGGGCATGGTATCCGGTTTATTGCCTGTGGTTGGTGTACCACTTCCTCTGATTAGCTATGGCGGTTCTTCACTGATTACCCTTATGTCTAGTTTTGGCATCATTATGTCCATTCGCAAGCATAAAACTCCTAGATACCTACAGCAATAATGCCTATATTTTTACTGATATTCCTATTGTTTTCGCAATCTGTTTTTGCCAAAACACTACCAGCGACTAACTTTCAAGCTACACATAATTTTATTAATAAAATGGTGAAAGAGCATCAATTTAATAAAACTGAACTACTGGCAATCTTCTCTAAAATCAATCTAATTGTTGCAAAAAACAAAGCAAAATCTACTGCAAAAAAATCAAAGTCCAAGCCCATGTCTTGGGATAAGTATCGCTCATTATTTATAACTGATACACGTATCAAAAATGGCGTTCAATTTTGGCAAGACAATCTTGAAACCTTAAAGCGTGCTGAAAAAAAATACAATGTCCCTCAAGAAATTATCGTCGCTATTTTAGGCATTGAAACCAATTACGGGCTCAATCAAGGTCAGCACCCCACCTTGGAAACTTTAGCAAGACTATCTTTTGGAAAACACCGTCGTCAAAAATTCTACCAAAAGGAGCTTGAAGCGTTTTTGCTTTTATCGCGTGAAAATTCTCTTGCCCCACTCCTAGTCAAAGGCTCTTATGCTGGCGCATTAGGTTATGGGCAATTTATCTCAAGCTCTTATAGACATTACGCCGTAGATTTTGATTTTGACGGAAAAGTTGACCTATTCTCTAGTGCAGCTGATGCGATTGGCTCAATTGCTAATTATTTTGATCGTCATCAATGGCATGATTTCGGTGCCTATGCTCGCCCAATCACGCTTAAAAAATCACAATTCAAACATGCAAAATCTAGCACCAACAAACCCAAAAAAAATGCTAAGTATTGGCGCAGCAAAGGCTTTGATATTGATGATGATATAGACGACAAAACCAAACTTGCCTTTATCAAGCTCCCTCAGGACAATAAGTCAGAAACCTGGCTGACTTTTTGGAATTTTTACACATTAACTCGTTATAATCATGACAATAGATATGCAATGACAGCTGTACAATTATCTAATAAACTATTGCAACAATTCAACCAAACCAATCCATAAAATTATGCGCCTTCCATACTTATCAAAACTTTTAATTCTTTCTATCGCTGGCATTGCACTTAATACCCAAGCAGCCATATTTATCACTCCTAAAGCGCCAGACATTCAGGCTGCAGCTTATACAGTATTAGACTTCAACTCTGGAAAAACACTTGCTAGCAACAATGCTCATGAAAAACGAGCGCCGGCCAGTCTTGCCAAACTCATGACTGCTTATGTGGTTTTTCAGCTGATTAATGATGGCCGTGCCAGCTTAGAAGATGAAGTTCGAATTAGCGAAAAGGCTTGGAAAACTGGCGGCTCAAAAAGTTTTGTTGAAGTAGGTAAAAACATCAAACTAGCCACCCTTTTGAAAGGCATGATTATTCAATCAGGCAATGACTCTGCTGTTGCGTTAGCAGAACATATTGCTGGCACAGAAGGCACATTTGCCACTTACATGAACGAGTATGCGCGTGAGCTTGGCATGAAAAACTCGCGCTTTGAAAACGCCTCAGGCCTACCCCACAAAGACCAATACACAACTGCCGCCGATATGGCTGTTTTAGCTGCTGCAACCATTCGTGATTTTCCTAATTTCTACTCGTGGTATTCAGAAAAAGAGTTTACCTATCACGGCATCAAGCAACGCAATCGCAACAAACTACTTTGGAGTGATCATACGGTTGATGGACTCAAAACTGGCTTTACTAAGAAGGCGGGCTATAACTTAGTGGCCAGTGCCAATCGTGTTGGCATGCGCCTAATTTCCGTAGTGCTTGGCTCAACAGGGGTTGAAGCGAGAACCGCACAAACACAAAAAATTCTAGATTATGGCTTTCGTTTCTTTGAAACTCAACGTTTAAAAGATATCACCAAAGAAGTGCCTATTGCAAGCGCCACTAAAGATACACTCAAAGTAGGCACCGCCAGTCAAGCCAGCTTCACCCTTGCACGCGGACAGTTCAAACTCTCTGATCAGGTAATCCAGCTAAATAGCGGACTCTCAGCACCGATTAAAAAAGGCGATTCCATTGGCAAACTACTCATTCAGTTTGAGGGAAAAACAACTGCAAGCGTGCCATTAATCGCACTTGAAGATGCAGAACAAGCAGGATTTTTCTCGCGCATGCTGGAGAAAGTTGGGCTTTAATGGTCTTTCTTAATGGCGAATTCACGCCCAAAAATCAAGCCTCTGTTTCCGTTATGGATAGAGGCTTTTTGTTTGGTGATGGTGTTTATGAAGTTATCCCTGTCTATTCTGGCCAGATTTTTCGCCTGCATGAGCATTTGGCTCGCTTGCAAAATAGCCTTGATTCAATCCAAATTCTCAATCCTTATTCTATCGAAAAATATCACCATATTTTTAATGAGTTACTGGCGCAATCGTCAGGAGAAAATCAGTCAATTTATTTGCAAATTACCCGTGGCACTGATACCACTAGAAAACACAAATTTGATGCGCTAACACCAACTGTATTTATAGAGCTAAACCCGCTTATTCCAAAAACAAAATCTGAACTAGAAAAAGGCTACTGCGCTATTACTCAACCAGATTTTCGCTGGCAAAGGTGCGATATTAAGGCCACCTCACTACTGGCCAATATCATGTATGCTCAGCAAGCCAAACAGCATCAGGCTGAGGAAGTCATTCTTCACCGCGACCAAATTATTACTGAAGGCGCGACTTCAAATGTCTTTATCATTAAAAATAACACGCTATTCACCCATCCAACTGGTCAGTATATTCTCTCTGGAATTACTCGCGATTTAGTCATAGAAAGTGCACGCCATTGCGGACTAAATGTTCAAGAATCTATTAGCAATATTAACGATGTTTTTAGTGCTGATGAAGTTTGGATTTCCAGCTCAACACGTGAGGTTATGCCAATTACTACAATCGATTCCAAACTAATTAATAATGGCAAAATTGGACAACTTTGGTCACAAGTATATGATCATTACCAAAGTTTAAAACAGGCGGGATAGCTACATGAATGACCAGCGCCTAGATCAACTAGAAGATTGGCTAGAGATTTTCTTTGACGATGCCAACTTTACCCTCTCTAAAGCCAGCGATGATGCTAGTTTTAGACGTTATTTTCGCATTGAGCGTAGCAATCTAAGTTTTATTGCTATGGACGCCCCACCTGCCAAAGAAAATTCTAAACTTTTTATAGAGGTTGCTAATTTACTGAGAGACAATCACGTGCATGCGCCCAAAATTATCGATGCTGATTTAGCTCAAGGCTTTCTACTCATTGAAGATCTGGGCAGTACAACTTTTTTGCAAGCACTCAATGGCAAAACAAACCTTGATTTATACAAGTTAGCCATTGATGAATTAATCAAAATTCAAAAAATTGACGTAAAAACCCACTCACTTAATCACTACGACCAAGCTTTATTAAATACTGAATTATCTCTACTTGTAGACTGGTATTTACCCAAAAACACTCAACTACAAACAATCACTGATTTAAATCACTTATTCGATAAACTCATTCAAAATTCGCTTAATTCACCCCAAGTGTTCGTCCATCGTGACTACCATTGCAGAAACCTTATGCTCACCCATGACAAAATTACAATCATAGATTTTCAAGATGCAGTTATTGGTTCCAACACCTATGACTTAGTCTCTTTGCTAAAAGATGCTTATTTTGAGCTCAGCGTTGCTGAGATACAAGCCTTGCTTGTCTATTTCTACGAGCAAGCCAATATCCAATCCTCCTTTGCAGAATTTGAACAGCAGTTTGATTTGATGGGTTTACAACGTCATCTTAAAATTCTAGGTATTTTTAAACGCCTTTCTATTAGAGATGGCAAACACCAATATTTAGACAATATCCCACTGGTGAAAAAATATGTCTCACAGATGGCAGATAAATATCCAGAATTTTCCCTTTTAAAGGCCTTATTATGAAAGCAATGATTCTAGCAGCAGGCAGAGGTGAGCGCATGATGCCACTCACCAAAACCACCCCTAAACCCTTGATAAAAGTCAGAGGCTTAACCTTAATTGAACATTCAATTATCGCGCTTAAAAAAGCCAAAATTACCAACATTATTGTAAATGTTGCTTATTTAGGATGGCAAATTAAAGCCTACATAGGAAACGGAGCAAGAATGGGCGTTAAAGTTACTTATAGTGACGAATTCTCTGGTGTATTAGAAACTGCCGGTGGCATTATTAAAGCATTGCCATTATTAGGCAAAGAGCCATTTGTTGTCATTAATTCTGATGTGTTATGTGATTACGATTTATCTAAGCTCGCCTTGCCTGTTGGATCGCTTGCACATCTACTACTCATTGATAATCCACCGCATAATCCAAATGGAGATTTTTCACTGACTAATGACAACCAAATCATTAATATTCATGATCAATCTTATACCTTCTCTGGTATTGGTATTTACCACCCAGATTTTTTCAGATCACATATCAAGGCCGAGCAAAAACTACCGCTCTACCCCCTATTCAAAGAAGCCATCGCTAACGGTCAACTGAGTGGCGAGCATTACAACGGCTATTGGCAAGATATCGGCACACCTGAGCGCCTAGAACAAGCCAACAATTCTTAAAAACAGCTGAATTAGCGCAATGCCACTTTTTCCATTTTTTTTATTTAGTACTGAATTAAGTTTAAATTTAGTATAATAAACTTAATAGTTTTTATAAATAGGAGTAATAATGCACTTAGAGCAAGATATTCAACCCATTAGTTATTTAAAGACCAAGACTGCCAATGTTATCAATACGGTTAATAAAAACAGAAGATCAATAATCATTACTCAAAATGGCGAAGCTAAAGCTGTTGTTCAAGATATCAAAAGTTACGAAAGCCTGCAAAACTCTCTTAATTTTTTAAAGCTAATTGTGCAGTCTGAAAAAGAGATTGAAACTGGAAGCGTTATAGAACAAGACAAAATGTTTGACGAGTTAGAACAAAAACTTTTCAAATAAATCAATGAAAAATTTCAAAGTTTTATGGGCAAAAAGCGCTAAAAATGATTTAGAGGAAATTATTGAATACATAAAAATTGACGATATTGATGCGGCTAAAAATATATTTCTAGCCATTAAATCTGAGTGCAACGAGTTATACTATTTTCCAGAAAAATTTAGAGTTGTTCCAGAACTACACAAAATAAATATTCTTCAGTATAGAGAAGTTATTTATAAGCGCTGGAGAGTTGTTTATAAAATAGTAGGTAAAAAAGTTTATATTTTATTTGTTGTTGATACCAGTAGAAATGTGGAAGATGTGCTTTTACAAAGATTACTGAATCAATAAAGACTCTGTAAACTAGATTATGCAAACCCTCAACAAAAATTGAGATAACATCATCTTCAGCCTTAGAGGATAAAGCGTAACCCATTAGCTTTCTGGCTTAAAGTGCTTGACGCGCAACTTGTGCCAACTCTTCCATTGATCTTGATCCTTTGCCGCTTTCAAGACCTTCGGTTACCATGGCCTGCATTTGTTGAATTTTGATATTGGCATCTTGATCTTTTCTAATCAAATCTCTGACATAATCACTGGTGTTTGTATATCTACCAGAATTTTGCGCTTGAAACTCCACCCAATTTTTCATTTCACTGGGTAGTGATACATTCATTGTTGCCATAGTGCTGCCTTATATCGTTTAATATTTATGACACATATTAGCGTATATTGGCAAAAACTGTCAAATAATCAAAAAAAAATGAAGCAAATTGCCCGTTTTCAATATTTGCGAAATTTTTACAAAATCGTTATAGGAAAGGCCTATAACAGCACTATTTCACCTAAAAACCACATTTAAACAGCCTTTAAAAGGCTAATAATTCTTAAAAAATATCTGAAAAATCACACATTCGTAAAATTTGCTAAATTATTAGTGACCGAAAAATTAAGTATTGTGTCACCTTAATTCTGTCACCTTAATTCGAGAATCACAACCACAGGGCGTTAGTCTGTGTCAGACTCATAGACATCAATCTGATGCTCTTTATATAGCTCTCTCCTATCTCCCATATCTTGCAACTCAGTTGGTGTAATAACGGATGCGCATTTGATACAAACAAGTCCATAGTAATGATAGACGAGACCCGCCTTAGTTGTATAAGGCTTTCTAAATACTTTAAGTTGATTACTACAGGAATCACATTTGGTTTGAGAGATGCCAGAATAAAACCATCCATCCTTTGATAACCTTCCCTTAGATTTTGCAATGTTAATTCCAAACATTTGGTGCGCTAAATCAGCAATAGTGCCTTTGACTTCAGGATTATTATTTTCTGATTTCGATAAACGCAACTTCTCCTTGAGATAAAAGTCGCCTATAACTTCATTAACTTGACGATACTCTTCACTAGACATTCTTGGAAGAGTTTTTAAAGTCTTTTCAAAATAGTGCTTTTCAAATGATTCTGCTGACTCAACACTATCGATAGTGTGTTGATTTCTCTTGTCACACTCAAGCATTGTTGAGATAACTTTTAAAGAGCTGATTACTGTATCACTAAAATCATAAGATTCGCCAGTCTCATAATCAACACCATTAATAAGTCCTTGTAATATTAAACAAATCTCATCTTCACGAATCATAACTAACTCTTGGTAGACCTGTTGATAGCACTCTGCCTACCAGACATCTTTTTAGAATCTTCTCTAGTCCCCAAAGGCTCGTCAATATATTGTTTTGGATATTTATTTACTGGCTTAGGAGAGTGAGTGGCTCTTTTTCCATCAGGGCTTCTGCTAGAAGAAACCCATCCTTTACTAGTCTGAGTGCGAGTTTGTAACGGCTGAATAGTTTTGGGTTTAAGAACAGAGGGCGTGGACAAGACGGTTTTTTTTATATGCTTCTTCTTGGGTGGATATGACCACTTCTTTTTTCTAACTCTTACTGGCGCTGTAGTTCTGTAAATTTCTAATTTAGACTTGTCTACTATTGTCTTTTTTTTCACTTCGGGCATGTTGCCAATCAAATCTTTTAATTCTTCTACTGATAGGATTTCATTGTCATCTAAAGATTGAACTGGTTCTAATAATTCTCCAACCTTACTTCTAACCTCAAACCCTGAGCCATCATCTAAACGAACCAAGCTTTTACCAACAGGGTCTTTCTGGATATAATCCTTAGCTTCTTCAAAGGTTTTAAAAATTATAGTCATAGGTCAATTGTACACCAAAACTTACTGAAATTAAGGTGACACAATACTTAATTACCAGGATAAATAAGGTCTGCACCCTTTAATTCACTAATTGAAATTAAGGTGACACAATACTTAATTACCAGGATAAATAAGGTCAGCGCCCTTTAATTCACTAATAATTTCAATGAGAGTAATTGCAGCTCAAATAAATTACTTTATTAACTAATTAAAATTAAATATGGACTACTTAAATTGAGAAAACCAATCATTATTTCGCGTAAAATAATTTTTGGTAGTGCTTAGGGTGCGCCTGCAATAAATGGTTACAAACCCCGCCAGGTCCGGAAGGAAGCAACGGTAGTAATTTTTTTATGTGTTGGATGTTATTCTGGGTGCTGCCACTTTTAAATTATTCTTTTTAGTATGAGTGACCATTATCAAGTCCTAGCACGCAAATATCGCCCGCATACGTTTGGCGAATTAGTTGGGCAAACTCATGCTAAAAAAACCTTGGTTAATGCGCTCGATGCTAACAGTCTGCATCACGGTTTTTTATTTACTGGTACGCGTGGTGTCGGCAAAACCACCATTGCTCGCATCTTTGCCAAATCGATTAATTGCGAGACAGGTGTAAGCTCTACGCCGTGTGGTACCTGCCCGACTTGTTTAGAAATTGATAAAGGCCAGTCGGTTGATTTGATTGAGCTAGATGCTGCTTCTCACACGGGCGTGGATAACATGCGCGATATTTTAGAAAATGCGCAATACATGCCAACTAAAAATCGCTATAAGATTTATCTGATTGATGAAGTGCACATGCTCTCAAAAAGTAGCTTTAATGCGCTACTAAAAACGCTTGAAGAGCCGCCTGAACATGTTAAATTTTTATTAGCGACGACCGATCCGCAAAAGCTACCTGTAACGGTTCTATCACGCTGTCTGCAATTTACCTTGCAACAACTAACCCATGAAGAAATATTAGGCCAGCTTAAGTTTATCATGGACACGGAAAGCTTAAGCTATGAAGAAAGTGCACTAAGCCAGATCGCTGAATTTGGCAACGGTTCAATGCGTGATGCATTAAGTTTACTGGATCAGTCAATTTCTTATGGTAACGGCAATGTTACTAGCAAAGACATTAAAGCCATGTTGGGGCTGGTGCATCATGATGATATTATCACCCTGGCCAAGCATCTATTTAATCAAGATGCCAAGGCTGTGATTGAATTTATCAAAGATTTGGCTCATCGTGGTGAAAACTTAACTAACGCTTTAAAAGATTTGAGCTCTTTATTTCATCAAATATCGTTAGCACAAATCTTAACCGACGAAATTGATACCGACATTCAAGAACTGGCTCAGGCTATTTCAAATCAAGATTTGCAGATTTTCTACCAAATGGCTATTAACGGCACGCGTGATATGTCGCTAGCACCGAGTGAGCAAATTGGCTTTGAGATGACGCTGCTTAGAATGCTGGCTTTTCATTCAGACATTCAGTGTCAAAATCCTTCGGAAAAAAAAACTCTAAAAATCAAGCCTAGTAGCCCGACTAGCAATAACAATAGTGAAACTTTAGCCACAGAAAAAGAAGCCCCTAAAGAGGTAGTAGAGGCACAGGTGAATAATGCATTAACAATCTCTAGTCAAGAAGAATGGGAAACACTAAGTCAAACACTTAATTTTTCTGGTGGCGCTAAAATGCTGGTTAAAAATACGCTATTTACATCATTTAAAAAAAACACGTTAACGCTTACATTAGATGAACAGTTTGCCAATTTATTAAGTGACCACATACAAAAAAATATTCTTGAAAGTCTTAAAGCTCAATACCCAGATTTAGCCTTGGTGATTGACCTAAGCAAATTAACAGAACAAACCCTTGCGCAAAAAGAAACTCAGGCTCATAATCAATATTTAGCCACCATTCAACAAGAGTTTTTAAATGACGAAATCGTGCAACAATTAGAACAAATTTTTAATGCAAAAGTTGATATTAATTCAATTAAAGAGATAACCAAACACTAGGAGATATTATGCTTAAAGGCGGAATGGCTGGAATGATGAAAAAGGCTCAGCAAATGCAAGACAACATGCAAAAGGCACAAGAAGAAATTAAAGCGCTAACCGCTACTGGAAAAGCTGCGGGCGGTGCAGTTGAAATTACCATCAATGGTGAACACATAGCAACCAATATTAAAATTGACGAGATGGTAATGGATGATAAAGATATGCTTGAAGATTTAATCTTAACGGCAATGAACGATGCTACTGCACAAATTTCTAGCGCTTCGGCAGCAAAAATGAAAGGCGCAACCGGTGGTATGAACTTACCTGGCGGCATGAATCTACCGTTTTAACAGCTAACTAATGATTGAATCACTCAATAAAGCATTTTGCGCACTACCTGGTGTGGGCAGTAAAACTGCTCAACGCTTTGTTTATCATCTTTTAGAGCGCAATCGAGATGGTGGCTTTGAACTCGCCAAAGCCTTGGTGGATGCCATGGAGCATGTGCAACACTGTGAGTCTTGTCGAACTCTGAGTGAAAAAAATATCTGCAATATCTGTAGTAATGATACGCGTGATAGTGCTCAGCTGTGCATTGTGGAAACACCAACTGACATTCATGCCATTGAACAAAGCGGTGTCTATAAGGGCAAATACTTTGTGCTCAGTGGTTACCTATCTCCAATTGACGGTATTGGTGCAAGTGATCTTGGATTGGATGAGTTGGAGCAAAAATTAGCTGAAGAGCAAGTTAAAGAAATTATTTTAGCAACTAATGCTACGGTTGAAGGAGAGGTAACTGCACATTACATCAGCAACATGGCCAAACAATTCAATGTGCAAATTACTCGCATTGCGCACGGTATTCCGATTGGTGGTGAGCTTGAATATGCAGATATAAACACCATTGCTCACGCACTATCAGGGCGAAAGAATTACACTTAGCCAATTTTTCATTCTCTGCGTTATTTTTCTTAAGATATGAATAACTATCTCTGCAAAAAATGCCTTGATAATAAAAATTTGGCGTTGTGTAATAAACTACCCAAATAAATTATTCGAATGTTTTAGACAGTAACTCAATTTCATAACCATCAGGATCTTTTAAAAACCCAACAATGGTTGTACCTGCACTCATCGGCCCTGCTTCTCGAATCACTTCAGCACCCTGTTTTTTTGCCGTTTCAACGGCTTGGTATACATCATCAACATTAATGGCGATATGGCCAAACCCTGTGCCAACTTCGTAAGCATCTTTACCCCAATTGTAGGTTAACTCTAAGGCCGGATTTTCAGCCTCAGGGCCATAACCTAAAAAAGCCAAGGTAAACTCACCTTTAGGATAATCTTTTTGCCTTAACAGTGTCATGCCCAATACTTGCGTATAAAAAGCAATAGATTTATCCAGATCACCAACACGTAACATAGTATGCAGAATTCTCATTATTTCTAGCCTATAATTTGAAAATCATTAAATTATAAACTGAGTTAAACATGACAGATGCTTTCTCACATTGGGATAATATTTATAAAACCAAAGACCTTAGTCAAGTGAGCTGGCATCAAGCGCATTCCACCATCTCTTTTGATTGGATTTTGGCATCAGTCAAACCAACAGATAGCATTATTGATGTCGGTTGTGGCGTGTCAATCCTAGCAGACAATTTACTCGCAAAAGGTTTTAACGATATTTCACTACTAGAATTATCAACAGAGGCACTCAATACACTCAAACTTAGATTAAAAACATCAGAAGAAAAGCTAAGTTTTTATAATGACAATGTTTTGGATTTCCAGCCGAACAATACCTTTAAACTTTGGCATGATCGGGCAGTTTTTCATTTCTTAACCGATCCAAAAGATCAGCAAACTTACTTACAGAAACTTGATCAATATCTCGAAAAAGAAGGATTTTTCTTGTTATCAACCTTCTCCCCGGAAGGTCCAACACAATGCTCAGAATTAGACATTGTGCAATACGACGTCAAAAAAATTACTCAACTTTTGGGAGATCGATTCAACTTATTACAAACTCAATCAGAAGTGCACCTGCATCCAAATGGTAGTGTGCAGCACTTTAACTAT
>JAHZJR010000137.1 GCA_022600805.1 Pseudomonadota bacterium | reverse complement strand
GAGAGCCACCAGAATGATTTATGATTATATGTGCAACAAGTGTGAACATAAGTACACACGAAGCAATTCAATAGAACACCGTAACAAGAGTGGGAGGTGTCCTGAGTGTACCTCTAGTGATACTAAGAAGATTATGTCTACACCTGCATTCAAGACTTGTAGTGGTGGTGCACACGGTGGGGTAATGAAGTGAAGACTAAAGCAATATTACCACTACCTGTATTCAGTAAAGGTAGGGGTGATAAGAAGAGAGAGCTACTAGTAAGTGTAAACAACTGGTTACCTATGCATTACATACAGAAGAATAATGTTAAGCAGGCATACCACGCTGTAGCTGGTGAGTTCATTGAGACACTACCTAAGTATAAGACATTAGTACCACACTATACCTTATACTTTAAAGGTAACAGAAAGAAAGATATTGATAACTACACAGCACCTCTACATAAGTTCCTGATGGATGCTTTAGTTGAGGGTGGTGTTATTGAAGATGATAATTATGATTATGTTACTGGTTTCAGTACCAAGTTTGGTGGTATTGAAGACACTAACTATGTAGTAGTAGAATTAACAGGGGAATTAGTATGACACAACAAGAACTATTAGAAGAACTTAATGGTACATATAAGCTAGAGCTAGAGGGAACAGATAAGGATAAGTTCTGTAGATGGGATGCAACAAGTGACAAGTACCTAGCAGAGTTAAAGTGCAGACGAGCACACTACAATACACAAATGATTGAGTATGATAAGTTAGATTGTGTTAAGGCTGAAGCAGACAAGACAGGTAAGGAGTTCCTTTACTGTGTATCTACACCTAAGGGTGTGTTTGTGTTTAACATAACCAAGTTATGCCAATCAAGTTACAACTTTAATTGGGAAGACAAGTACCTACCAAGTACAACTGACTTTGGTGGTACTCATAAAAGGACTAAGAAGGTAGGGTATATAGACGTTAACGACTGTGCACAACACCTTTAGCCATAACTAACGGACCTATCTGAACAATCTCATCTGCACCATAGATTCTTTCACCTGTATCTTTACGATAGAAGTCTACATCTCTATAAGGGTTCATTCCAATCTCAACCCACTCATCAGACTTAAGTGCATCCTTAGCCATATTCCTAGCCTTAGGTGCTGAGGTGTTCACCCATTCACCACTCATAGTAGCATAAGGAGATTTACCCATCTCACCTGCTGCAATCCTAATACCAGCAATACGCTCAGATGGGGTAACAGGGAATGTTACATTACGCATATGTGCAACCTGACCATACTTAGTACCTTTATATGCTTTAGATTTAATAGACACCAACCACTGATTGTTCTCTAGGTAAGAAGGTATATCTAGTCTTGAGTTAGTGATAGTACCATCTGGTATATAGTGTCTATGTTTACCATCAGCTTTATCTTTAGTAGTAACAATAAGACCACTGGAAATTTTATTAGGATTTAGAGCCATTGCCATCTCTTTAAATGTTGGTGTATCTGGCAATGAGCCTATTGGTTTGATAGGACTGACAGATGAAGTGAACTCACGCCAAGATGGTTGTGTTCTTTCATAGGCTGCTTCGTCTAGGCTACGTGTGCCTCTCTCATTTGTATAGGTTACTTCTTCCAGTCGTTGTTTGGCACGTTCCTTAATCCTGTCATCAAGAGGGAACTTAGATGGTGGTTGCTTCTCTCTCCACTTATACATCTCGTCTAAGCTAGTCACACCAAATGGACGCATAGCTTCTAGGTGTGCCCTCTCTTTTTCACTGATATCTTTTTCGACCTTAACCGCAAGACCAGGGTTCTTAACCTTAGAGGTCTGTTCCATTCCAGGAACATTGATATTAGAACACTTCATTATTCATCTTCTCCAAACGGGGTGAAGTAAATACCAGCCACACCAAGTGAATTGTCAACAGTACTACCAAACCAATCCATAAGATTAGCACCTGCATCAAGAGGCTCACCCTCGATAGCTGGGTTCATAACATCTGATGCTGCCTTGTTAATTGCACCATACGAAGGACCTAGTAATGAAGTAGTTAAGTCACCATACTTAGCACCACCAGCGACTAAACCAGCAGCACCAGTAAGACCAGTCATATTACCAGCATCAATCCAACCTACATCCCTAGGGTCTCTACCTCTAATAGCTGACTTCATCTCTTCACCAAGCATAGCTAGTGCATATGCAGCAGCCATACCACCAACTACTGACATAGCAAGTCCAAAGTCTGTACTACAATTCTTAGGGTTTAACTTACGTAATAGTCTCTTAACTACTGTGTTACCAAATACAATAGGGAATGTCTTAAGCTGTGCAATCATAGCCATACTAGGGTCAGACATCCATAATGGTTTGTTATGTGCTTTAGGGTGTACTACTACATCATCAACAATCTTATGTACCCAAGGCACAAGTAAGTCTCTGACTCTAGTCCTAGTACCATCATCTCTAATTAATTCTTTATTAAGATAGTTATTATCAATAATGTTAATGTTGATATTACCATCAGCATCCTTAGATAAGTTAGCTAACTGTTTAAACTCACCCATAGTAATGCCATTCTCGTTTAATTCATTACGTAGTCTACGCTCATCCATTGGGTCAATACTATCATTAACTAAGCCCTTGGCTCTACGATTCATAGACATCATACCAGCCTGAGCTGCCCAGTTTCTATTGAAGTTTGTCCACTGTGTAAGGAACATACCAAAAGGCGAACGGAAGTAGGCATTAAGTACAGAGCTCTTATCTGTTGAGAACATCTGGTCTAGTCTATCATTAACGTGAGGGTTAAGGTTAAGACCTAGATTAGCAAGTGTCTGCCATCCTTCACTCTCAGTCATAGGCTTACCATTCAATCCTTTCTTAACACCTTTACGAGTGTATTCAAATGCAGCAGGTAGTGTACGTAACATATTACCAAACCCTGCTCTTTCACCAACCCAAGCTAACTCAGATAGGGATGATAAGGTAGCTAGACCTAAGTGAGTAACAGCTGTAACCTGAGTAGCAACTCTTGATACTTTACGTAAGTTACGCTCAGCTTTACCTACATCTCTTCTGTATACGTTGTGTACAGCATCATATAAATCCCATACCCTATTAACACCTTCTTGGTTAATAGCACCAGACTTAGCCAGCTCATCTAAATTCTTTTGTAACTTATCAGCATTCTTAGCACCGAATGTCTCAGCACTTGCAATACGAGTAGCAGCTTTAGACAGGTAGCCTTCAATTACTCTACCAACATCTGTCTCTCTAAATTCATCTGGAAGGTTCTCCCATTCCTTACTACGAGACTTCTCAAAGGACTCCTTACCTTTACCTTCCTTCTTCTTTTCGTAGTGGTCACGGATAAATTTAGAGGTAATAACATTAGGGTCTCTACCCTCTATAATATCATTAGCAATATCCTCAGCCTTAGCTCTAGTCTTACCTTCTTGGTTTGGTTGATAGATGAATGTAGATTTATCAGCAGCATTCGAGGCTTCGTATGCTTTCTTAGATGACTCAATTAAACCCTGAATGAATCCTTCTTTATTAGAACGTATATTCTCAACACTAACAGGATTCTGAATGTAGTTTTCTACAAAGCCTGACTTAGTAGTCTCTTGTAATAACCTACCTGCTTCATTCATCTTAGACTCAATAACCCTCAAGTCATCTGTAGCTACCAAGTCAGGTCTAGTACCTATTAATGTCCTGTCTTTTAAAGAGTCTCTAATATATTGATTAGCTTCAGGGCTTAAAACAGGAGCACCTAACCCAGCAAACTTCTTGTCTGAATACTTATTAAGCACTTGTGTTACATCAGCTAATAGCTCACCGTGTAGTGTAGACTTAAGTGCATCAAAGTTAAGTATCTTCTGTGTCTCTCCTGAGAAAGAACCTGTAGGTAAGAAGCTCTGTAATACAGTATTAAGACGTGAGTAATCCTCACCAGTCTTAGCTCTATCTCTTAATCTTTTAATTTCCATTGGTGCTTTAAATACACCAACATCACCAAACGTCTCACCTAGGTCAGTAAGACCATAATCTTTAGCCTTCTTAGCAATAGCACCAGACAAACCACCACGTTCTGGTATGTCTGTAATCTCTAGCTTATCAAACTTCTTAGGGTCGACACCAGTCTTCTCGAATATGTCCGCATCCTGTCTTAGTAGCTCTTGGTTGAATGATTCTGCTTGTTGTCTTGCTCTATTGATTGCTCTGTTAGCAGACGAGCCTTCAAGCATAGCTTGAGGTGTGGATATAATAGCTGATGTAGGACCAGCGGCTAAGCCTTCTTCTACTACTGACTTCATACCTTCAGTAGTACCAAGGTATCCTGGGTCTACTGATGTACCAATCTGCACTGCTTTCTGTAGTGCCTCAGTACCTGTTTCTCTAGCACCAATACCAGCAGCATACTTAGTACCCTTACCAATAGATGTAAATAAAGATTGTCTATTTTTTCTTAGCTCTTTAATTAAATCATCACGAGTTTTTTTAACATTCTTAAGACCACCCATTGATTTAACTACATCCTTACTCACCTTACCTGGAGTCAAGTAGTCAATAGCAGTAACAAGACCTGACACAGTACCAGCCCACATCTTCTCTTGTGTTGATAATGCCCTACCAGCACGTTCCTCGTGTTCAGATAATGTATCACCAAGGTTAGCGTTATACTGTGTACCAAAAGTACCAACAGTAATTGCTTTACCTAATATCTTAGCAACTGGGTTTGGGATAGCACTAAGCACAGCACCTGAAACGTATCCAAGCATAGGTACAATTTGATTCATACTATTAAGAGTTGCTTGGTCTTTCCACCAGTCAATACCTTCAGATAAATTTCTAGCATCAAATACACTAGCAATCTTAGGTTGGTATCCAGCCAGTGTTTGTTCTTGTTGAGTTAGTTGTTCTTGTACTGGTGTAGTGTCTGCACCTATAATTTCACCAGCGGCTTGAGCACCACGTAGTTGATTAGAAAGGTATGCAGGAACTGCAGCCTGACCAGCTGTTACAAACCCTTGACTAGAGCCACGTTCCTGACGTATGCGTTCTAGTTCTTCTTCAGTTAATGCCATCTATTAAATACCAAGCTGTAATTCGTCTAGTGTTTCCTTCAATGCCTGAGTTGGTGTAGCACCTTTATCAATCCATTCCATATATACAATCTCTCCCTTATTACCAAATGCCTCTAACTGTTCTTCGTCATACTGCTGACCAAAACCGAATAGCCAAGGCTTCTTTTTTAACTCAGTCATAATAGTATCCTTAGCAGAACTTGTTGGCACTTTACCAAAGATATTAGTATTTTTAGTATCTTGTGCTTTGATTCTTTCTTTCTCAATAGCAGCTTTAATCTTATCTTGCTCTGTCCTAGCAGTAGTCCATCGCTTAGAAGGGCTGTCCCCTCTCTTACTTAGAGGTGTACCCATATAAGACATCATCTCACCTAGACGGTATAGACGATTATCCCAGTCACCTGAGCCACCTTCCATTCCATTTAGCCAATAATCCTTAGTCTGCATCTTATCCCAGATACTATCAGGAATATCTTTATCTTTACCCATCCCCTGAATTTCATCACCAGTAGGGTCTGTATTAGTATCACCATTAAACACATTAGTCTTACCTTCCTTAGGAGGCTGTACTACCTTACGGGCTGTTACAGGACCGTTACCTCCATATGGATTAGGAGAGACAGTACCATCGTACATACTACCAGCAGCTATTGCAGTAGCAGAGGCTCTAGGTACAGATAATACTCTACCAGGCTTATTTACTGTCTTAGTGCCTAACTGTTTTATTGTACCATCTGACATCCTCTTAACTTGAGGTATATTCTTCTGAACAACACCAGGCTTAGTAAACAAACTCTGCATACCCTTCTTAACTAATGGGGCTGATTTTGTAGCCACCTGACTAGCTCCACCAGCACCTGGAATCATATAAGCTGTAAGGTTCTGCAGTGGCTGTTCAGTAGTACCAGTCATAGGGATACCCTGCCCTGTTGCAGGGTCAGACATAAGTGATGGGTCAGACTGCCAAATCTTACCAGGTGTTGCTGCACAAGATGTTCTATCATCTCCTGTGATTTGACCATTAAAATAACAAGGCATACGCTACTCCTAAAATCTACCTTTAACTACTTGTCCACACGTAGGACACTGCTGTGGTGCTTGTGGTCTAGGCTGCATACCTTGTGGACCTAATCGACCAGGGCTTACCTGTGGTACATCGCCAGCTACTGAACCTAAAGCAGGTCCTTGTCTAGCGTTGAATTGTTGTTGTGCTTGATTACCTAACAGACCAGCCTGTCTAGCTTGTCCACCTGTGAACCCTTCTGACAGAGCACCTTGTGACATTTTAGATGCCTCTTGTAGTGCTTGTTCTGGTGACATACTAGGGTATGCTCTCATAATTTCCTGTGCAATCTTGATTATATCTTCGTCCATTACTTATCTCCTTTTAAATATTTATTCATTAGTTCTTTTACCATTACCTTATACTTAATCAAAGCATTAGTATCATCTTTACTTATAATCAGATTATGGATAGGTAACAAATACTCATCCCAAATCTCTTTGTATAATTCTTTACTGTTTTCTTTACTGTCAATCTTAGCTACAATCTTAGGTGCTGTTACTCTGTAACGACCAAATGAAGTAGTGAAGGTAGGATGCCAGCTGTGCATATAGTCTCTCCAGTTATTGAATACATCTAAACCTTCCTCACCTAGAGACTGTGTAGCTGCGGTAGCAATATAAGAGCCACCACCTCCACCACCAGAGTCACCACCACCTGAAGGACCTGAAGAATCACTAGGGTCATCATATGAAGAATAGTCACCTATTTCACTATAAGCATCTTCAGTAGTTGTAGAACTACCACCTAAGCTAGATTCGCTTGTAGAACCGCCGCTATCTGACATACCCATATCCTGCTCAGCTAACATTGCTGTTTGCTCTGAACCAGGGGTAGTACCATACCTTGCAGCTGTAGCAGCATAGCCATCAGCAGCAGTGCCTACATAAGCTCTATCAGCAGCAGCCTGTGCTGGGTTCTCAGCTGCAGTTCTTTCAGCAGCAGCAGCTGCGTTATTCATAGCTATATTAGCTGCAACCCTAGCTTTCTCAGAAGCAATACCAGCAGCAGCTTGTTGAGCTAAAGCACTGTTAGGGTCACCAAAAGTTACAGGTGCTTCTAAACCATCCCAGGTTCTACCTCCAAATATATTACCTACACCTTCAAAGAAGCTAGTCTGTGCCCATCTGTCATTAGTATTGTAGTCATCAAACTCATCACCCCAAGTACGCTCACCTGTAGCTGCATCATAGATTCCTCTATCTGTATCACCAGGAGCATACTGGTCGTAACCTTCATTAGTATAGCCATAACCATCACCAGCAGAGCCCTCATACCAAGGTAGTCTAGCATAACCCTCACCATATGGATTATCAATCCTGCCGTGAGCAAGTCCTGATACTAGTCCAAGACCAGGATATAACTGACCAAACGCTTTAGAGTTAAAAGGTGTGTCATTAAAAGGGTCTCTAAATCCTATATCAGAATCACCACCTGTACTAGGAGCTGTTGGAGAGCCCCCACTACCAACAGGAGCTGTAGGAGTAGGTGCAATAGGTTGTGGGTTAATAGGAAAACCAGAACCAGGAGTATATGTAGGACCAGCTACTAGATAAGGATTACCTCTGCTACCCCATATACTATAATCACTTGAGGTTAGACCTAAGTTGCCATAAGTATAAGGAGTAGCTGTTGTAGTTGTACCAAATAAGTTTCCTGATGGTGTGTAGGTAGGAGGTGTGTATGCCATATTATTCCTTACTTAAATAGAGAAGCTATCTGAGCTATCTGACCTACTTGACCTAGTGTACTCATACCAGGAGCAGTAGACACACCAGCATTGCCAAGTAAACCACTAGTGCCACCAATAGATGCTGTGTATTGATTAAGTCTACTGTATGGTAAGTTTTGTTGGAACTCGTGCTGTGCTTTAGCATCTTCAATTAAGCGTTGCTCTCTTTCTTGTTGCTCTGCACCTGAAGCAGATAGAGCAGTATAAGGCTGGAATCCTGCACTCAAGATAGAACCAGTCTGACCTAAGGTAGAGGCTTGATGACTTAATCCTTGACCATATGCTTGACCATAAATATCAGCAGAGGCTCTGGTTGCAGCATCAGCAGCACCAGCTAAGGCAGCACCTTCAGCAATACCTTGACGACCACCACCATAACCACCTGACTGAATAGCACCTTGTCTGATACCAGCAAGTGCAGGAGTTAATTGACCATAAGCATCCTTAGCTGCTTGTTGTGCCATATCCTTAACGTAAGGGTTGTTAGCTACATCAAGTACCTGATTACCAGTACCATATTGGTATGCTGATAGAGCAGGGTTCATTACATTAGAAGCACCCTTTGTTGCCCAGTCTCTTACACCTGCTTGTGCAGTTAACTGGTCAGGGCTAAAGCCTGATTGTGTTACACCACTATAATAAGTAGGACTGAACTGGTCGTAAATTCCTGCTGCTTCTTGATAACCTTTTGTTATATAAGGCTGTGCTCCAGCCCAAGGTTCTGATACTGTAGTTTCTGAACTACCGCCACCACCGCCTTTACTCATACTATCTCCTTTGCGAACATTCTCACTTGTTCTTTATAATTAATATCTTTGAGGTAATTACCCCAACCTTTTCTACCAAAGAATTCCACGTATTTACAATCGTGTTCTTTACCAAATCTAAGTAATACATCATCTACTTCATCTCTCCATTCTATAAAAGTCTTACCACCTAACAGTAGTACCAGTAGTACCTTTAACTGTGGGTAGTTTAATAGTTGTGTTACGAATGCACCTTTAACTTCATCATCATCCCACTTAATCCACAACTGCATTCTCTGTTCTTGACAAGCTTGTTTTATGTCATCTGTTGTGTACTCACCTATCCCGTGCTTAAGTGCATCAGATATATAGTCCTCTACATATTCCCAAGCCTGCTCTATAAAGTTAGAGGTTATCCCTTGTATCATCCGCCAATCTGTTTAATACTTAATGTGGCAGACGGAGTAGCTGGGGCAAAGGCAGTCGCAGCTTCATAATTTAAATCCATATCTAAATCATCTACAGCCATAACAGCTTCTAAATAATCACCAGCATTAATAGAAAAGATACCAGCTTTAGATAGTGTTCTCTTGTGGTTGTTGGCTGATAGTGTATGATGAATACCTGAGTTAGTAACATCCACACCATTAATACGTGGGAATACCCAGATTTCTTTACTGCTTGAACTTTTTGAGTGTAACAAACAAGAGAAGTCCATATAGTATGTACCACTGTGTGTAAAATTAATACGTGAGGTAATTGTATCATCAACACTAATACCTTTAGTATCTCCAGTAAGACCCCAAGTAATAGGTGTTGCTGTATTTACTGTAGTACAACTCTGTACTGTCATATCTGCAAATTGACCGAAGTCTCCTACACCACTAGAACTATTTCCATATGGTATCCACTCAGTACCATCATAAAAATATAAGCCTTCACCTTGACCAGGATTCCAATCAGAACCATCAGCATATCTCTTGTCACCAGTCCTAGGTTTACTAGGTTCTACGTGTGTCTTATCAATATGTCCATCAGCTAAATCATTAACTGAGCTTGATACTCTATTAAGTTCAGCCTTTATGTAAGGAGGTAGCTCTTCTGCAAGATAAGGTGTAATTGATGGTGAATATCTAACACTCATTACACACCGTTGCCTCTACTGCCTTGTGGCTTCCAGTGAATTTCTACATTCTCTAAAGCCCAAGCATTACTATTTTCTGTCTCAACTCTAATACCAATATAAGTACCTGTTGCCCTTACTGGTATCTCTGAATGAACACCAGTAGTAAAAGTGTATGGTCCTTTCCAAGTCATACCCTGGTGAGGTAGCATTTCACTTCCAATATAAAAATCAACTGAGCCATTTCCTTTAAGTCTTGGCTTAATCTTACTTACTGACTTAACTTCACCATACCCAAGAAGCATATCAGACTTCTGAACCCAGGCTCTGAATGATTCACCATCAAACTGATTACCACCTAGTACATATAGCTTACTCTCTGTAGGGTCAGCCATCATAAGAGAAGGCTTAAGAGGAGAATCCCAAGATGCATTATCTGTATCCCACTCTCCTGTTTCTGTCCAATCAGTAGTTGATACTGTGTCTACAACACCCCAAGATATAAAACTAACTTGAGGTAAATCTCTAATAGACCAAGAGTCGTTTCTCCAGTTCCATACGAATGCTTTATCAGCTAGTCCTGTAATAGAGGATGTAGATGGAAAACAAATTAACATCTCATTCTTTTCTCTATTAGCAGCAACAAAAGTTCTTGTCTTATAGTCTGGATGAATAGTATTAAATAGTTCATCACGCATTTTACTATCTACAATAGACTGCTTAGTTTGACCATTGTGTATGTATACATCATCTTCAGATACTACAAAGTGTTGATTGTCAAATGCTTTAACACAATCTTTACCTAAGATACCTGAATCACTGAACACCTGTCTGAATGCAAAGATAGCCTGACCACCTTCATATGTCATAGACCATACTGAATCTTCTTTGTATATTAGATTAGTGTCTCCTAAAGGAAGAGAATCAATAACGAAACCATTAGTTTGTGATAAGTCTACATAACTAGCATCTTTAGTTTCGTCAGTCTCGTCCCAGGTTACTGGTACTGTACCACCCTCAGCAGGGTGTGACCAGCGTACTCTGAAAGGATAATTAACAGAAGACTCTGTTGTGTTTAGTGCAACAAGGAATCTTTTGAAAGGTCTAATAACTTTAGTAGTACCAGATATCCAGTTACTTAAATCTGAAAATTCTGTTGCTGATGTTCCCATCATTTGTGGTACATCAACACCATTATTTATAATAGCAACACCACCAAGAACTCCACCATTCCATCTGTCTACAGCTGTGGCTGAGTAATCACCGCCAGATGTACGTGTTACATCTTCGTGTGTAGTTGTAGCACCTACTGTAGATACTCTGTAAATCTTGGTAAGACTAGGGTAAATCCAATAGTCTGTTGTAATTGTATTGAAGGGTAATAGCCAATAAGCAGCACCACTAGGAGTACCAAACACTTGCTTGTGTCCTTTTATCTTAGAGGTACGGTCATTATCAAACTGTATATTATTACCATCTGACCACTTATCATCTGGTAACTCATAGGCACTGATGTCCTTATTAATACCATTAGGATTAAGGTTAGTTACTTGTGTAGCCATACTAGCTAAAGTCTGCTCCGTCTAATACAGCATACCAGTTAGCACCAGCATCAATAGTTTCAAGTGTAATAATGTCAATACCAGAAGTAGTTAAGGTAGGGGTTGAACCACCAGCCCACTTAACTGTAGCTGGGAATATAGAAGTACCAGTACCACCATTAGTAAGTATTAATTTAATCTTACCATAAATACCTGAGGTAGGTGGATTAGTTAATGTGAATGAACCACCACTAGTCATTACTGCTGTAGCTACATTACCTAAACTAAAATCAATAGCTGTTGCTGTACTGATAGTACCAATAGGATTAACAATCTCTGTCTGTTTCTGTGTCTTTAAATTCTTTGTTGTACCTACAGCATCTGCAGTAACTGTTTTACTAGACTCTACAGTACCAAGTGTAGGCACATCATTATAATTTAACTCAGTTGTTGTAGCTGTGACACCATCTAGTAAGTTTAATTCTGTGTGTGTTGAAGTAACTGCACCTGTAAGATTAGGTAGTGTAGCTTTAACAGCTGATTTAACTAATCTGATATGGTCATCACCTTGTGACCTTGGGTCTGTGCCTGTAGGGTTAGTTGCTACTAATCCATCAATGTAAGTTGTACTCTCTAATGCCATATTTATTCCTTTGTACTGTACCTAGTATTATACCAGAATACTGTTATGTGTTAATATTATTTCTATCAGTATCTTTATATTTCTCTTTAGCTTGATTGTATCCACGTCTCTTAGTCATCCAAGGAACTACGATATTAGTTATGATTAGGAAGGCTAAGAATGCCCATAGAGCATCTGTTCCCCAAGACTCAGCTACGTATGCCACTGCTTGTTCTTTCGTCTCTATATCGGCAACCTCGGGACTATCAGGTACTATCTCATCGTATGCCATACTAGTAGCTGCATTAGCTATAGCAGGTATAGGACCAGCGACAACATAAGTTACCCCTGTAGTGGCTACTGATTTACCTAGGTTACGTAACTCTAAGCTAGAACAACTAATGAGACTTAATGATATAATTATAATTGCTATTCGTTTCATATCATCACCCAGTTAATAGGTAGAGTCCAAGGGTCGAGTAGGAAGAACCTAGCTGTACCATCTACTAGTTCTACCCATACCATTATTCCTTACCTTGTTTTCTTATGATTCCATACATATCACTAAGTAATGATTTAATCTCTGCGATATCAGCCTTATAGTCATCCTTAAGTACATAACTCAGGGGCATATTACTTTGACAATTAGTCAGGTTCTCTTCTAG
>JAHZJR010000044.1 GCA_022600805.1 Pseudomonadota bacterium | reverse complement strand
TTAAAGAAGGCATGTGTCATCAAGTGGAAAATAGCAACCGAATAAGCGCTAACACCCAAAGCGACTGTCATATAGCCTAATTGAGACAAGGTTGAATAGGCTACCACTTTCTTGATATCGTTTTGCACAATACCCAATAAACCCATAAATAGCGCAGTAATTGCACCAACGACCATCACCACAATTAGTGCTGTTTCACTAAGTTCAAACATTGGCGACATACGCGATACCATAAAGATACCTGCAGTCACCATGGTTGCGGCGTGAATCAATGCTGAAATTGGTGTTGGACCTTCCATAGAACCTGGTAACCAAACATGTAATGGTACTTGGGCAGATTTACCCATTGCACCAATAAATAATAAAATACAGATAACGGTAATCACTGAGGTACCGTCAAGCATGGAAACACCCGCTACATTACCCAAACTTGCGAATACCTCGGTGTAATCTAGCGAGCCAAAATACATAAGCACCAAGGCAATACCTAAAAGAAAACCAAAGTCACCCACTCGATTCACTAAAAAGGCCTTAAGATTAGCCTCAACTGCACTTTCTTTATGATGCCAAAAACCAATCAATAAGTACGACACTAAGCCCACTGCTTCCCAACCAAAGAATAACTGCATGAAGTTGTTACTCATTACCAACATAAACATCGAAAAAGTGAATAGCGAAATATAGCTAAAAAACTTAGTGTAGCCGGCGTCATCATGCATATAGCCGATGGTATAAATATGTACCATCAGTGATACAAACGAAACAACCACCAGCATAATGGCAGTTAGATTGTCAATTAAAAAACCAACACTGACATTCAGCCCACCAATTTGCAGCCACGTATAAAGGTTTTGATTGAAAATTTCACCGCCGTTTAAAACATGATGATTAAATACGTATAAAGATAAAACCGTTGAAATCAATACACCTAAAATAGTAACCACATTAGTGGCCATTCTGCCTAACAATGAGCCGAAAAATCCGGCAAAAATTGCACCTACTAAAGGCGCTAAAGCAATGGTTAAATATATTTGCTCCATCATTACCCCTTTAAGCTATTAGTAACATCAACATCGATAGATCCACGCACTCTAAATAAAAGTGTCAAAATAGCGAGTCCAATCGCCACTTCTGCAGCAGCAACCGTCAAGATGAAAAACACAAAAATTTGTCCTGCTTCGTTACCCAAAAAATGAGAAAAAGCAATAAAATTGGTATTAACGGCGGCCAAGATCAGCTCTACACACATAAGTAAAGTAATAATATTAGTACGATTAATAAAAATCCCTACTAGGCCAATGCAAAAAATAACACTGCTTAAAATTAAGTAATCACTTAAACTGACCATTACTTACCCTCCTTAGACGGTGACGCAATTGAAACAATTCTAACCCGATCTTTAGCTTTGACATTCACCTGTTCTGAAATAGATTGATTTTTACGATTTACCTCTTGCCTATGCACTAAAGTAATCGCAGCAATAATCGCAATCAATAGTAAAACAGCAGCTAGCTCAAATGGATACACGTACGTAGTGTAGAGCTGCAAAGCTAGTTCGGTAATATTACTATAATCAGCAGCGTGTCGCGCTGGCGAAGGCATGGCGTCTAAGCCAAATTGAGCATTGCCTAATACTAAAGTCATTTCAGCAATAATAATGAGAGCAACAATTAGCCCAAGTGGCAAGTAACCGGCAAACTTAGCGCGTAAGGTTGATTTATCAATATTAAGCATCTTAATAACAAATAAAAACAACACCATAACGGCGCCAACATAAACAAGAATTAAGGTGATGGCCAAAAATTCAGCTTCTAACAAAATCCAAATACTCGCCGCTGAAAAGAAACCTAAAACTAAAAACAACACCGCCTTGGCTGCGTTACGAGCAAAAATCATGGCAAGCGATGAGGCTATAAACCAGAATGACAAAAAGTAAAAAATTATTTGTTCGGAACTCATTTGTTATTATCCTTATCGATATTTTGCATCTTCAGATTTCGCCTTACTAATGGCTTTTTCATTATCATCACCCACTTTTAACAATCGATCTTTGGTCATAATACTGCCATCTCTTGATTCAAATGCATAATCGAAAATATGCGTTTCAACAATTGCATCAACTGGACAGGCCTCTTCACAAAAACCACAAAAAATACACTTGAATAAATCAATGTCGTATTGAGTAGTACGGCGCGTCCCATCATCACGCGCCTCTGATTCAATGGTAATGGCGTTAGCTGGGCAAACCGCTTCACACAATTTACACGCAATACAACGCTCTTCGCCATTAGGGTAGCGACGAAGCGCATGCAAACCTCTGAATCTTGGAGATATTGGGGTTTTTTCTTCCGGATACTGTACGGTAATTTTGGTGTTAACCAACTCTTTGGCGGTAATCTTCATGCCAGAGCGTAATTCGCTTAAACTCAGGTTTTTTGCCAGTTTTTTTATATTGTTTATCATCTCTATAACTCCTTAAGCAAACCAAGGGCCAATATGAAGTTGCGTCATGAGTGCAACGACAAAAATCCAAATAATGGTCATTGGCAAAAATACCTTCCAGCTTAAACGCATAATCTGATCATACCTAAAGCGCGGAAAGGTTGCCCTCACCCACAAATACAAAAACATAAAGAAGGTAGATTTAGCTAACAACCAAATAATGCCTGGCACCCAAGCAAAAGCAGTCTCTAGATAAGGTACACCTTCAAATGGGGAGTGCCAGCCACCAAAAAACATCACTACGGCCAACACCGCCATAAGAATCATGTTGGCATATTCTGCTAAGAAAAATACAGCAAAAGTCATGCCTGAGTATTCTACGTGCGTACCGCCTACAATTTCTGACTCACCTTCTACCACATCAAATGGTGCGCGATTTGTCTCTACTAATGCAGAAATAAAAAAGATGACCATCATTGGAAATAAGGGAATAAAGTACCAATTAAGCATACCACCTTGCTGGCCTGCCACAATCGTATTAAGATTAACACTGCCGGCAATCATCACCACAGTCACCAAGGCAAAGCCAATGACAATCTCATAAGAAACTAACAGCGAAGCACTACGAAGTGCGCCGAGAAGCGGATATTTGGAATTAGAGGCCCAGCCTGCCAAAATAATTCCGTAAACACCGATAGAACCAATAGCCAAAACATAGAGCAAACTCACATCAAGATTGGTTACGTAAATACCCTCGTCAAACGGAATAACTGCCCAGACTGCTATTGCAGGAGCGATAGCTAGAACTGGCGCAAGCAAGAATAAATAAATATTAGCTTTACTCGGAAAAATAATTTCCTTGGTCATCAGCTTTAGAGCATCAGCAATTGGCTGCAACCAGCCCTTAGGACCGACTCGATTAGGACCAATTCTTAGTTGCATATAGCCAATCACTTTGCGCTCTGCATAGGTGAAATAAGCTACTGTTAACAACAACGGCATAATCAAAGCCATCGCTTTAATCAAAATGACAATAATAGTGGCAATATTGCCATCAAACCAAGGTATTAATTCATTAACACCCGCAACAAATGACTGCCAAAGATCCATCATTGTAATCCTCCCATGGTCGCTTGATTACTACTGACAAATACACATCCATCAGCCATGTCTGAGGTGATATCAACAGGTACACCTAAATAATAATCACCCTCTTTTAGTGACAACTCTTTAGCAGTGCTCGCACTCATTGAAGCAATATTGGTTTGTCCAATTTTGCTCATACTTAATGATTTTGCGTGTCTGAGTAACACGTCTGAGTGGTAGGCAGAGTGCATCCAAATAGTCTCAATCTTTGTTGATTTGGCATTCAACGCTAGTGCACTATTTTGATTGTGCTCATGAACTGATTGATGAGCAAGCTCGCCAGATATTTGTGTAGAATTTTCATAGTGAAAGCCTGGCAATTCTAATAGATCGGCCAACACTTTTAAGATTTTCCAAGCAGGTTTGGCTTCCTCTGGCGCCTGAACCACGGCTTTAAATGATTGAATATCGTGGTTAATATTAATATGCGACCCTGAAGTTTCATACATTGCCGCCATTGGCAATAAAACATCAGCATACTTTGCAATTACGTCATTATTAAAACTATTTATAGAGACAACAAACACATCTTCTTTTGACAAGGCTTCAATGGCAGAACTAGCATGATGAAAATCATATTCAGGATAAACATCCAAGAGTAAAAAAGCACGCATATCTGCTTTCAACATCTCATTAGCATTCATGCCAGAAGAAGTAGGAACAAAATTCGCATGCTGTGCGCCCAAGGCATTGGCAGTCATACTGACATTTAAAGTTGCACCCTTTACTCGCTTGGCAATCTCAGTCACTAATTGGGCAATACCAGCAGCTTGAGCGTTATTAACAATATGTTCGCCTAATACGATCACTGAACTTTCAGCATTGAGTAACTTATCTGCCAATTCAAGTGACAATTCACCAGAGCTAACATGTGCTAAGTATGCAGGAAGCTCAATAGATTGCTTCTCCAAAATACACTTCAAAATACCTGCCAGCAGGGTTGCTATTTCTTGTGGTGCAACCGTTGAATGATTGGTTTTAAAATTATAGTCAAATGCTTTAACATTTACCGCAGAGATCTGAGCGCCAGCCAACTGAGCTTTGCGCAATCTGTGATTAATCATTGGCTGCTCTAGGCGTAAATTCGAACCAATAACCAGTGCGTAATCGATACTTTCAAGTTCTTCTAATTTAATATTAGAAGCCAGTTCAATTGCTTGCTCTAGATTATTTATGTTTAAACGATAATCCAGATTTTCACAGCCCAGCTCTCGGAGCAACTTTTGCATCAAATAAAACTCTTCTGTCGTGGCAGTATTAGAGGCTAAGCCACCTAGTTGATGTGCCTTACGATTATTAAGAACATGCTTATTTAGCCCTTTAACCGCAAAATCAAGCGCCACATCCCATTCTACTTCCTTCCATTGACCTGAGACTTTGATTTGCGGTGCTAGCAACCTATTTTCATGGGCAAGACCTTCGTAAGAAAAACGATCTCGATCTGAAATCCAAGTTTCATTCACAGCTTCATTGTCGCCAGAAACCACACGCTTTACTTGACCTTTATAGGTTTGTGCATAAATATTTGAACCGGTTAAATCATGACGCGCAATACTATCAACTGAAGCCATTTGCCAAGATCTTAATTCATATCTAAAAGGCTTAGATGTTAAGGCACCCACCGGGCATACGTCAATCATATTGCCTGACAATTCTGATGTAATACCTTGAGCTAAAAACGGCTCAATTTTTAAATCTTCGCCACGACCCGTACCACCCATCTCCATCATGCCTGCAATCTCGCTACCAAATCGAACGCAACGCGTACAATGAATACAACGAGTCATGTCTGTTTGAATTAAAGGACCAATATCGCTGGCTGCGATAACACGCTTACCTTCGCTAAAACGAGAAACGTCAGAACCATACTCAACAGCGACATCTTGTAACTCACATTCTCCACCTTGATCGCAAATTGGACAATCTAGCGGATGATTAATAAGTAGAAATTCCATTACAGCTTTTTGAGAAGCTTTGGCTTTGTCGTTCTGGGTATGAATTTTCATGCCATCAGACACAGGTGTTGAGCAAGAAGTTTGCGGCTTTGGCACTCCTTCAATGTCGACTAAACACATACGGCAAGAAGCTGACGTGGATAATTTTTTGTGGTAACAAAATCTTGGTACGCTAATACCTTCTCGATCAGTAACGGCAATTAGCGTTTCACCCGCTTTGGCATTAACAATTTGACCGTCAATTTCAATTTTAATATCAGCCATTATCCTTTCACCATGCTCTTTTTATGCTCAATGTAGTATTCAAACTCTTCTCGAAAATTTCTCAAAAAGCTTTCAACAGGCATCGCTGCCGCATCACCTAAAGCACAAATTGTGTTGCCCATAATTTTTTCTTGCACGCCCAATAACAAATCAATATCATCCGCCTTACCTTGGCCATCCATAATGCGCTTTAGTACGCGATATAGCCAGCCCGTACCTTCACGACATGGCGTACATTGCCCACAAGACTCATCGTAATAAAAATGCGCTAAACGCGTTAGCGCTTCAACCATACAGGTTGAATCATCCATAATAATCACTGAACCTGCGCCCAACATAGAGCCTGCTTTATCAATGCCGTCATAGTCCATGGTCATTGCCATGGCAGCCTCTGCTGTTAATACAGGTGTGGAAGATCCGCCGGGAATTACCGCCTTAAGTTTTGCGCCATTGCGCATACCACCTGCTAGCTCTAACAGCTCACTAAATGGCATACCCATTGAAACTTCAAAATTAGCCGGATTATTAACATGTCCAGATACTGAAAATAATTTAGTACCGCCAGAATTCTCCACTCCTAAATCTGCAAACCATTGGCCGCCGTTTTGCATAATATCAGGCACAGAAGCAAAGCTTTCTGTGTTGTTAATCGTGGTTGGTTTGCCAAATAATCCAACGTTTGCTGGGAATGGCGGTTTAAACCTTGGCTGGCCTTTTTTGCCTTCAATCGATTCTAATAAGGCAGTCTCTTCGCCGCAAATATAAGCACCTGCACCCAAATGAGAATATAAATCAAAACTCACCTCTGAGCCATTAATATTTTTACCCAATAAGCCTGCCGCATACGCTTCTTTCAAAGCACCTTCAAAGCGTTTAAAGGGCTCCATAAATTCACCACGAATATAGTTATAGCCAACCGTTGCATCCATCACATAGCCACCAATCGCCATACCTTCAATCACTGCATGTGGATTAAATCTTAAGATGTCACGGTCCTTGCAAGTGCCTGGCTCACCTTCATCTGAATTACAGACAATATATTTTTGACCTTCTGCGTTACGTGGCATGAAACTCCATTTCAACCCTGTTGGGAAGCCTGCGCCGCCACGACCTCTAAGTCCAGAGATTTTTAATTCATTAATTATCTCATCAGGGGTGTATTCGCCCTTAAGAATCTTACGCCATGTGCTATAGCCGCCACTAGCCTCATAAGTTTCTAACGACCAACACTGGTCTTTATCTAGGTTTTTAAAACAAACTTCATTCATTTGAGACCGTCCACAATGTCGTCAATTTTATCAGTGGTTAAATTTTCATAGTATTGATCGCCAATCTGAAACATTGGCGCACCCACACAAGCACCTAAACACTCTACTTTTTTCACGCTAATAAGGCCATCTTTAGTGACTTCACCAGTTTTAACGCCCAATTTCGTTTCAAGGTGAGCAATCAAATCGTCTGAACCATTTAGCATGCACGAAATATTATGGCAAAAACGAATAATATGCTTGCCCACAGGCTGGTGATTGTAATTTTCATAAAAAGTAGCCACTTCCGCAGCAGCAATACCTGGCATATTTAAATAATCCGCAACCGCCTGAATCGTATCATGACTCAGCTGATTTTCATTTTCTGCCTGGACAATCTTCAACGCCTCCATGACTGCAGAGCTTTGACGCCCTTCTGGATATTTTGCTATCCAAGTATCGATTTGTTTTTTTGCGTTATCTGAAATCATTATGCAAAACCCTTAACTTTAGAAGCGAATATTTTTTTATTTTTCAAGGCTTGCGTAAAAAAATACGAAGGCGTGTAGTGCAAACTACATAACTGAGTGTTTTTTAAGCGTAACGCAGAAAAATCAAAAAAGAGGAAGTTTATCATCGATCAATTTCTCCAAATACAATATCCTGTGTGCCGATGATGGTTACCACATCTGAGAGCATATGACCCTTAGTCATCTCATCCATTGAGGCTAAATGTGCAAAACCAGGTGCTCTAATCTTAACGCGATAAGGCTTGTTAGCGCCATCAGAAATAAGGTAAATACCAAACTCTCCTTTAGGGTGCTCAACGGTTTTATACACTTCACCCTCAGGCAATGAATATCCCTCGGTAAATAATTTAAAGTGATGAATTAAAGACTCCATATCGTCTTTCATATCGCCACGTTTAGGTGGTGAGACTTTCTTATCATCGCTCATCACTGGACCTGGATTAGCCTTAAGCCACGATACACACTGGCCAATAATTTTATTAGATTGGCGCAACTCTTCCATACGTACCAAGTAACGGTCGTAGCTATCGCCAGTAACGCCAACTGGAATATCAAATTCTAGTTGATCATATACCGCATATGGCTGATTTTTTCTTAAATCCCAAGCCACGCCAGAGCCGCGCAACATTGGACCTGTAAAACCTAATTGCTTTGCACGCTTAGCTGACACAATACCAATATTAACCAAGCGTTGCTTCCAAATACGATTTTCAGTCAAGAGGTCATCATACTGCTTGATGTGACGAGGAAACTCGACAACAAAATCTTCAATAAAATCCAATAATGAGCCTTGACGATTTTCGTTCATGGCTTTTAATTCTTTCTCAGTACGCGTTTCAGTTTCAAGATATTTTGGCATACGCTCTGGCAGATCTCGATACACACCACCTGGACGATAATAGGTAGCATGCATACGCGAGCCTGAAACTGCCTCATAACAATCAATTAATTTTTCACGCTCACGAAAAGCATACAAGAAAATACTCATGGCACCTACATCAAGCGCGTGTGTTCCCAGCCACATTAAATGGTTTAAAATTCGTGTAATCTCATCAAACATCACACGAATATATTGAGCTCGCTCTGGCACTTCTAACTCAAGCATGGTTTCAATCGCCATCACATAAGCATGCTCATTACACATCATTGAAACGTAATCCAATCGATCCATATAACCGATTGATTGGTTGTAAGGTTTTGATTCAGCTAGTTTTTCGGTACCACGATGCAGCAAACCAATATGTGGATCGGCGCGCTCAATGACTTCGCCATCAATTTCTAAAATTAGGCGTAATACGCCGTGTGCTGCGGGATGCTGAGGACCAAAGTTAAGGGTATAGTTACGAATTTCAGCCATTTTTTATCCTTTCCTGATTACTTTAGGAACACTAATATTTGGCTCAATGCTGACTTTCTCATACACCACACGACCCAATTCTTCGTCATAGCGCATTTCCACCTCACCAATCAGCGGAAAGTCTTTACGTAGTGGGTGGCCAACAAAACCGTAATCCGTTAAAATTCGGCGCAGATCAGTGTGGTTTTCAAACAAAATACCCATCAGATCAAAAGCTTCGCGCTCATACCAATCTGCTGAAGTCCAAATACCAGTAACCGACTTGATAATAGGTTCAGCCTCATCAACAAAGGCTTTAACACGAATACGGTAATTCTTGCTCACTGATAACAAATGATAAACCACCGCAAAACGCTGTTGATGTTTATCCTTTTCACCTTGCGCATGGCGACCCCTAGAGAAGCCCGAATTACTAGCATCACCCGCCCATTCTGATTGACCGTACGTTAGGTAATCAACACCACACAAATCTACCAAGGTGTCAAATTCTAATTGATCGCGTAATTTTAAACATGTGTCGATAATATCAGCACTATCAACCGTTAAAGTCAATTCACCAAATGCTGATACTAAATCAGCACCTGCAAAACACTCTTCTAATTGTTCTGTTAGTTCTTGCATAATCATGTACGCGCAATCGTACTCGTTCGACGAATTTTATCTTGTAATTGCATAATCCCGTATAACAACGCCTCTGCGGTTGGTGGACAACCTGGCACGTAGATATCTACCGGCACAATACGGTCGCAACCGCGAACCACTGCATAAGAATAATGATAATAACCACCGCCATTCGCACACGAACCCATAGAGATTACCCAGCGCGGCTCTGGCATTTGGTCATAAACCTTTCTTAGTGCTGGTGCCATTTTGTTGGTTAGTGTGCCGGCAACAATCATCAAATCTGATTGGCGTGGTGTAGGTCTGAAAACAATACCAAAGCGATCTAAATCGTAGCGTGAAGAGCCTGCTTCCATCATCTCTACCGCACAACAAGCCAAGCCGAATGTCATTGGCCATAGCGAACCAGTTCTTGCCCAATTGATAACACTATCAAGCGAGGTGGTTACAAATCCTTCCTTCATTAACCCTTCAATGGCCATACAAATCCCTTTCAAAATAAGCGAGTATTTTTTCTTTCAGCAAGGTGAGTGCAAAAAAATGTAAAGGTGCACAGATACAACTATGCAACTGAACATTTTTTAAGCTCAACGCAGCTGAGGGGAAAAAGGCGAAGCTTATTCCCACTCTAAGGCTCCATTCTTCCACTCGTAAATAAAACCAACAACTAATAAGAATAAAAAGATACTCATTGCAATAAAACCAAACCAATCTAACTGGGATTGCACCACTGCCCATGGGAAAACAAAAGCCACCTCCAAATCGAACAAGATAAATAAGATAGCAACCAAATAATAGCGCACGTTAAAATACATACGTGAATCACTAAACGCAGGAAAACCACATTCGAATTGGGAATTTTTCTCTTTATCGGGCTTACTTGGTCCTAGCAAATAACCAATCAATACGGGTCCGGCACCAAACCCAAGCCCCAACATGATAAATACAACAATAGGTAGATAGTTTTCTAACACCCAACGCTCCAACATTTAAATTTCAATTTAAACATTATATCTAATTTGGCTGAATTATCTATAGATAACGACAAATACATTTAGACGTAAATTCTATGGATTTAACTGCGTCCCACCAACGGTTAGCTCGTCAATTTTAAGACTGGGCTGACCTACACCAACTGGCACAGATTGTCCATCTTTGCCACAAACGCCAATACCACCATCTAGCTTTAAGTCGTTTGCCACCATTGAAATCTTCTTTAACACCTCATCACCAGAGCCAATTAAAGTGGCACCTTTAATAGGGTGGGCTATTTTACCATTTTTGATTAAATACGCTTCATTAGCACTAAAGACAAACTTACCTGAGGTGATATCAACCTGGCCACCATCAAAATTCAGCGCATAAATACCATTATCAACTGAGGCAATCATGTCCTCAATATGATCTGTTCCATTGAGCATGTAGGTGTTAGTCATTCTTGGCATGGGCATATGCGCATAAGATTCGCGTCTGCCATTACCCGTTGACTCAACCCCCATAAGCTTGGCATTCATTTTGTCAAACAAATAGCCTTTAAGAATACCATTTTCAATCAGCGTAGTATTTTGGGTCGGCGTGCCTTCATCATCAATGGTTAGACTGCCACGCCTGTTAGCCAATGTGCCATTATCAACAATGGTGCATTTATCACTAGCCACTTGCTCGCCAACTCTATTGGTAAACACCGAGGAACCTTTACGATTAAAATCGCCTTCCAAACCGTGCCCAATTGCTTCATGTAACAAAACACCTGGCCAGCCAGCACCCAAAATAACAGGTAGTTTGCCTGCTGGCGCACCCTTGGATTCTAGCGCTACTAACGCTTGTCTAATTGCCTCAGCAACATAGATTTCATCTAAATTATGGTCAATAAAATAGCGATAGTCGTAACGCCCGCCACCGCCACTTGAGGCAGATTCAATACGCCCATTATGTTCTACAATCACGCTAACACTAACCCGAACCATAGGTCGATAATCTTTCTGATACACGCCATCGCTTGAGGCGATCAACACTTCAGAATAAGCCCCAGAAATAGAGGCACTGACTTGCTTTACCTTTGGCTCTTTTCGAGCTAATGTGTCAATGCGATTTAAAAAATCAACTTTTTCTTGAGAGCTAAGACTACCCAGCGGGTTAAGGCCACTATATTTAGCAATCTCAGGCACTGATTGAAACGTTTGCATTTGCACAGGCGCATGGCTATCACTAATACCTTTTGCAAAATCAATGGCTTTTTCAATGGCGTCTCTATTTAAATCGTCTGAAAAGGCAAAGCCCGTTTGCTCGCCGTTAACACTACGAGCGCCCACACCATGACTGATATTATAAGTGCCTGATTTAACAATACTCTCTTCCAAAAACCACGATTCAGCTACCGAATACTGAAAATACAAATCTGCATAATCAGGGGTTTTGCTAGCCAATGAGGATAACAATGAATAGATTGTTTCTTGACTTAAATGATGGTCATCTAATAATTGTTCGATCATAAAATACTTGATATGTTTTTAATAGTGGGTTCGCTCCACGGACCGGTAATTTTATATTTAAATTCAACCACCTTATCAACAATCTTATCAATTAACTCACCATCAAACAAACTCTCATCCGCCAGCCATACACCCAAACCAATTAAACCGCCCCCTGCCAGGTAAGTCGCCGCAGGAACAGCATCGCCAAATGCTGGAATTACTTTTGCCTCAATATCATACAACTGCTCAACAATATCACTTTGTCCAGACAAGGTAATATCACTAGCGCTAGCACTCAACTTAAAACGGTCAATTTTAGCAATCGAATCTTGTAGGGTTAAGTGCGCATCGATATTATCGTAGGCAAAACCCTTGTCTGTTAAATCTTTAACGTCTAATTTCAGGCGCTTAGCCGCAGACTTAATATTCAACAAAGACAAAATTCGGCCAATATTAGGATCTTGATTGGTAAATACCCCTTGCTGAATATTCATATTGGCAATGCCGCTAATATGCTTGAGGCTCATATTCCAAGGTGCACAATCGCAAAACAGACGAATATCAAAATCAAACTTTCCGCCATTGACCTTTTCATCAATATTCATTTTTTCTAAAAATTCGCTTAAAGCCTCACCTTGAGCCATGGCAACTAGCGCCGTTTTGCCCGCCACCCAAGCACCATTAAAACGCAAATCTTGCTGACCAACGCCCACACCATCAAGTGCCAAATCACTAATTTTAAGCACATTGTCCGCTGATTCTAGCTTAGCACTAAAATTTGGCACAATTTGCTCATCAACAAACACGCCATGAGCGCTTAGATACATACTGGGTAAATCTTTAGGCTCGATATGCCAATCACCTTTAAGAGAGTCAAAAGTAGTAGCCTGTAAACCCAAAATTCTCACACTCGGCAAATCTTTTGTTAATCCAATTTCTATGTTGGTTTTAAGCGTATCAGACTCAACGCGTGCACGCCAAGATTGGTCTAATCGTCGAGTGATATGCAACTCAAAATCATTTTCGTTGTTCACCAATTCTACTGCAAGAGAGGTGTCTTTGTCATCTACTCTATTGTCAGGATTGAGGCGAATATCAAAAGGAATATCGCGGATTACGCCAGTACCATTACTTTGAATTTGATCCTTATGTAAGGTAATGGTGGAATTGTAATTTTCAACCACCACAGCGCCATCTAAAGTTGTTAGTTGATTGTCAACAACAGCCAAATCAATATCTAGAGTAGATGCTCGATCATCCAATGGAATGATTAAATCAAGTGCTCCAGTCAATGGCCCTACTAAGCTAAATTGTTCAATCGCATTATGCACAGTCTCACCCAATGGCGCTTGCGCCAAAAAATCCGTCAAGGCCTTACTATCGGTTTGAATATTGCCCACTATCGACACATCCAAATTAGCTTGACTCATATCCTCCATAGAAAGCGCTATATCGCTCAACGGGAAACCGTATAGTGTTGTGCTATTCACCAAGACATTTATCTTTTTACCGTTGGTATTAATGTCGGCATCCAAATGCTGAAGCGCTTGCCAATCGGTATCAAAAACTAATTCTGAGTCGGTTAAATGTGCTGATAGGTTAGCTTCTATAGGTAAATTTTGCGAGATATTTTTCAGCGCATGAAGTCTAACATCTTGCAATATGCCAGATTTAAATCCACGCGCCATCCACTGATTAGTCGACTCTCCAATCAAATCTACTGGCAAATACTCATCAAGATCTGTAGCTTGCACTTGGTCAATAAATCCTGAAAACTCAAGATAATCATGTCCATTTTGATGGTAGATTTTAAGATTTGAAAGCAAGGAAAACTCCTCATTTTTCATCACCATCGGCAAGGTTAAAAATCCATCTCTATCCAATTGTTCTACAGACAGAGTAATTGCCAAATCAACCGTTTGGTCGGCAATGGTTTGGTCGGCAATACGCACAAGCAATTGCCCTTTTTCACGTCCAACCTCTAAAGCGGCAATTTCAAATGTTTGCTCGCCCTGGATTAAAGTTT
>JAHZJR010000087.1 GCA_022600805.1 Pseudomonadota bacterium | reverse complement strand
TTAAAAACATGGCAGCATCTGACATTACTGTATTGATGAGTCCTGAATCTATTGATAAAGAAATAGCTTTACTAACAATAGAAGTAGAACTATTAAAAGAATCAGATCTTAAAGAAGATAAAGACACTGTAAAATTTAAAACTGAAAAAATTAAAAAGTTAAGTAAGTTTAAAAATATTGTTACAGATCCAAAAAATTTAACTAAGAAAGGTTCATTTGCTAGAAAAAATGCAAATAAAATAAAATCTGCATTTAGTGAATATGTTAAATTCCTAGCTGCTTCAGAAGATAGTTTTGTTAATGATGCAGTTATAGAGGATGCATTAAGAGATATTATTGATTATAATTCTTTAAAGGGTAGCGCTAAAGTTTATAGTGAATCTTTAGAGTCTTTCTTAATACCAGAAAAATTTGATAGAGTATTTAAATCATCATATGATACTTTTAAAGATACATTTAAAAATGCAAGAAGTATATTTAAAAAACAAATAGAAAAATATGTTGGTATTCAAGAAGGGAATACATTATTAAATCAACTAGATCTATTAAATATTTATCCTGATCCAAATGAAGTAGAATTATTTTTACAAACATTTGATGCTAATAATCTAAAAACTTTTTATGATGATAATGGTGAGGTAACAAAACTTAGTAATCCAAAAAAGTATGATGAAATACAAAGTAAGATTACAATATATAGAGAAACAACTAAAAGTGATAAAGTAGAAGAAGAAGTTGAGGAAGTAGAAACTGAGATAGAAAATAAAGAATTACAAGATATTTCAGAAGATATAGACGTTGAAGTTTCAAAAACAATTACTCCTTTGTTGTCTAACTCACTCAAACTTGCATATGAAGAGTATTCTGCTAGAGAGGCATTACTAAATCAAAAACCATTAAAATATAATGAATGGTTAAATAGTGAAGCAGGAAAAAATTATAAAGAAGCATTTTTTGTAATTAAAAAAGCATGGGTAGCAAATGACTTATTGATTAATGCTGATAACCCATTAACAGATGAGCAAATAAAAGCAGATGCCGGTTTAGTTGATTGGTTAAGAAGTGAAGAAGGTAGAAATGATCCACGAGTATTAGAAGTATTGAATTCTGTTAATTTAACAATTGATGAATTAATAGGTCAAAAAGAATTATTACCTGAAGAAGGAAGTGCAGTTAGAGGAAATACTAATGAAGTTGTACTTAGAAAAGGACCTAACGTATCAATTGTTGAAATTAAAACATTAGATTCAGACGGTAACGAAGTTTTATCATATAAAATAAAAGATAACTTTGGAAAAGATATTTCACCAGAAATATTGACTTCATTAAATATTGCAGAAGATGCTTTATTTACAACATCTGAACAAGCTATAAATGCATTTACAAAAATTGAAGCTGCAGTTCCAGATACAACAAAATATGTATTTGATAATACCGTATTAAAAGTAGGTAATTTTGTTTATGATAGAAACGGTAATGAGTTTATAGTATTAACCAGTCCAAAAGATATTGAGTCTAAAGGAAATATATTAGAGATAATTCCTTCAGATAAAAATTCTGATCCTAACAGATTAGATTTTATTAAAGAATTAAAACCTGGAGAGTTTGAAAACTTTTATACTTTACAAAAATTAGAGATTGTTGATTTACCAGATAATGTATCTAAGCTAGATATTAGAGATATAATACAACCATATCCACATGTTAATAGAGAAACTGGTGAGACAAATGCAAAGGCAAGAGAGCGATATGAGTTTATAATTTCTAATTTAACAGAAGAAGAAAAGAATCAATTAGTAATAACATATATAGAAAACCCTGAAGCAGGAACAACTAATGAACAATATCCTTATTTAGAAATTCCTGGTCAACCAGAAAATCCTTTAATAGGAAGAATTAGAGGTAAAGCTGATATAGGGTTAAAATTTGGTAATACTGAGACACTTAATAGAATCAATGGTGAACTAATTGATAATAACTTAGAACCATCAGATTCACCAGAAGGAATATTTGCATATTTTAAAAATGATAATTATAAGTTTGAAGGTGTATCAGATCCTATAAACTTTACTATTGATCAAGCTAAAAATGTAATTGACTTTAGCAAAATACAAGAAGGTAAAAATATTTCTGATGAACAAAAATTAGAAATTATTATTAAATCTTTTGCAAAGAATAAAGTACTTAGTACATCAGTAGCAGAATTAGCATCTCAGTATGATGGTAATGTTCCTTTATCTGCATTATCAGAAAGTTTTACTTTAGATCAGTCAATTAACAATTTAATTCTTAATGCTGCTAAACCACAAAAAGCAGATAATTTAAAATATAATTCTTCAGATGAATCTGGTAATAAAGTTATAATTCAGATCCAAGGAGAAGAAAAAAAGAAGTCTAAGATTGAACGTACAAATCTTCAAGATGCTGCAGCAATTCAACTTATAGATAGGGTTAACAAAGGTTTAAAAGAAGCTGGTGAAATAGATGAAAATAATAATTTTACTAACCCTAATATTACTGAGAAGTATGCATTAGCTGTATTATTACCTAATGGAACATATAAACTTGTTCCATTAAAAACTGAACAGTTTAATAGTGATGAATTAAATGAATTATTTATTGGTGTAGTTGATAGAGCAATGCTCACAACACAAGAAAATTTAGATATTGAAGTTACTGATGATACAACAGTAAAGCAATTAGAAAAAGCTAAAGAAAAAGATATTGCTTATAATAAAGAATTTAATTCTGAAATTAAAGATTCATTATTTATTTCATCATCTCTTAAAGGGTATAGATATGAACTACAAGTTAGTCCATGGGGTAAAATAAATTTACAATTAAGACAAAGTGTTGGTCAAAATAAATACAAGACTATACAAACTGCATACTTAGGAATATCTGATTTAATGGCAGACTC
>JAHZJR010000128.1 GCA_022600805.1 Pseudomonadota bacterium | reverse complement strand
AGAATGGCGAAGGCTGGATGGAAATGATTAAGAGCCGGAATCAAACCTCCCATACTTATAATCAGAGTGTCGCAGATGAGATTGTTCAACATATTATTAAAATCTACGCACCATGTTTTGAGGTGTTTTTAGAAAAAATGAAAGCGTTGAAAGCAAATTGATAACCCTGAGTTACTCAAACATATTGAACGCGTAGGCATTGTTATAGCCTCATAGAGTACTATAGCTTATTGCATCTTTATGCTGTTTAGCGATTTTTTATATTAAAAGCTAGCAAAACCAATACCGATACCTGTGCCAAAATAAGACCCACTTTTTTGTGCTTGCTCTGCATGTGCTTTTTTCTCTGTGGTGTTTGTTTGTGTCGTAGCGCAGCCCATGAGTGTTAGAGCGCCTAGAAAGCATAATGTAATTAAATATTTTTTCATGATGTGTCTCCTTTTTTTGTAATACGCCTTAACTATAGCTTAAAACAAGACACTCTGCTTGTTATTTGATCTAATTAGGTCTTAGCTGTTGAGAAGCGATTCTTGTGCCGGTAGTATGAAGAGACATATGGTTTGTTGTGAAGGAGAAGTGTTGTGTTTCAGGGGAGTATGGTTGCGTTAGTTACCCCAATGCAAAATGATGCGCTCGATTTAGAGCGTTTAAAGGCATTGGTTGAATTTCATATTGATGCGGGAACGCATGCATTGGTTGCTGCAGGTACAACGGGTGAATCAGGCACACTGTCATATGATGAAAAATGTACAGTAATGCAAACAGTGGTTGAGGCAGCCGCTGAGCGTGTGCCCGTGATTGCTGGCACGGCAGCGAACGCAACCAAAGATTGCATTAAGCTCACACAAGCTGCGATGGATTTAGGTGCGCATGCCGCTTTAATCATGACGCCTGCTTATATTAAACCCACACAAGAAGGGTTATATCAGCATTATAAAGCCATTGCTGAAGCCGTACATATACCGATTGTTTTATATAATGTACCTGGTCGAACGGCGTGTGATTTATTACCTGAAACGGTGATACGACTGGCAGATATTTCAAATATTATTGGTATTAAAGAAGCAACAGGAGAGCTCGCCCGCCTTAAACACTTATTAGATAATTTGAATGGGCGGATGGATGTGTATAGTGGAGATGATCCCACGGCTGCAGAGTGGATGTTACACGGCGCGAAAGGGGTGATTTCAGTTACAGCAAATGTTGCGCCTAACCATATGGTCAAACTTGTCGATGCGGCATTGAGTCAAGATGAGGCTCTAGTCGCAAAACTACAAGTTGAGTTATTACCACTGCATGAAGGATTATTTGTGGAAGCGAATCCCATTCCATCTAAGTGGGCGCTTGCACAACAAGGATTGTTGAAGGATGAGCTGCGTTTACCGCTCACGTCACTTTCATCAGAGCATCATGCGCGTCTTAATGCTACATTACGTGCGTTGAATTTAATTTAAGGGGTTTTTGTGAGATATATTTGTATTGTATTAACAGCGATTTTAAGTCTTTCATCGTGTGCTACGCTGATTGAAGAACCGATTCATACGGCATGGGCGGTGCCTTTTGCGACGAATGATAAAGATCAATATCTAGAGAGTCAAAATGCGCCAGATTTGGTGGTTCCGCCCCCATTAACAAAAACGAATTTAAGTGGATTTTATCGATTGCCACCTGCACCTCAAAGTCCAAAAGTAGAAATACAACCCCCTGTAACTTAGCTGCTGAGTCAAGGAGATGGGAATGGTTGAACGGGCCATTAAAGAGCAAAAAATTATTCATGCGCTTTCTGAGCGTTTAAAGAAAGCGCAACTGAAAATCCGTATTTTGGATTGCATTAAGTGGGACGAAGGGATTCAGAAGAAGTTTTTTAAGTATAAAGGCACCCGTCTTCCAGAAGTTAATGCAGCTTATTATAAAAAACATGCTTTACCGTTTGAGCCAGCTCAAAAAAAAGAAGAATTTCGAGGGGTGCTTCGAGATGCTGAAAATCAGCTCGGGGAGTATAGCCCTGTAACGCGTTTGATTAAGCGCCAGTGTGAAGAATACATCCAAACAGCCTATATGCTAAAACATCGTGGCACACCCATGTTTAGTGCGCTCTCTAAGGCATTATATGGCAGTCCTGATGATGTATTTTATACATCAGGTCCAAAACTCTCTGAAATGGGCGGTGTTTTATTTGATACGCTAACAGCATTGGATGTACAGCTGCAGTCTGATGCGGATATCAAGCGTTACACGGCTGAAGAAGCGAGAGATATATTACAAGAACGACTGGTTTCTTTTTTTACGCATCATGAAAAGCTTATTACGGTCAAAGTGAGTGATGGCATGATTGCGGATGCAGCGGCTGGTGCAAAGAGCATTAGCTTGAGTCGGCATGCCATGTTTAGTGATAGAGATCTAAAATATTTGGAAGTGCATGAAGGATGGGTTCATATTGGCACCACCCTGAACGGTGACACGCAGCCGTATTGTTCATTTTTAGCGAAAGGCCCACCATCAACCAGCGTGATTCAAGAAGGTCTTGCTGTACTAACTGAAGTGGTTACTTTTTCGTCTAATCCTGGGCGTATGCGAAAAATAACGAATCGTGTGGTGGCATTAGATAAAATTAATCAGGGCGCTGATTTTTTAGATATTTATCGTTATTTTCTGGATTGTGGTTTGAGCGAGCAAAATAGTTACCAGCATTGTGTACGACTTTTTCGAGGCAGCACGCCAGATGGTGGGGCGTTCACAAAAGATTTGTCTTATGCCAAAGGCTTTATTTTAATTTATAATTTCATTCGTTTTGCAATTAGTCAGCATCGCATAGAAATAGTACCGCTTTTATTTTCAGGTAAAATTATTTTAGATGATATACCCCTTTTAAAAGAGCTTGATGAGAGTGATTTACTGCAAGCCCCCATGTATTTACCGCCCCCTTTTCGTGATTTAGCGGCTTTAGGGACCTGGATGAGTATGTCACTTTTTTTGAATAAGTTTGATTTAACGCGGATTCAAAAAGATTTTAAATTTTTATTGAGGTAACTATGTCAAAAACAGCATTGCCAATCGGTGTATTTGACTCAGGCATGGGTGGTTTAACTGTGTTGAAGGCTTTGCGCCGGGTGTTGCCACAAGAATCATTTATTTATTTAGGTGATACGGCGCGATTGCCGTATGGGACTAAAAGTCTTGAAACAATTCGACAATATGCGGTACAGATGGCCCGTATTTTAGTTGAACGCCAAATTAAAGCGTTGGTTGTAGCGTGTAATACCGCCAGTATGGCGGCGTTATCACATTTGCAAACGATGTTACCGGATATTCCCGTGATTGGGGTGATTGAGCCTGGTGCACGTGCGGCTGTTCGTGCAACCAAAAATCGTCAGGTGATGGTGCTTGCAACAGAGGCAACGGTGGCGAGTGGTGCGTATCAAAATGTAATTCAAGCCGCATTGCCAGAGGTTGTTATTCATGCCCGTGCGGGCAGCTTATTGGTTGCGCTAGCTGAAGAAGGCATGGTTCAAAATGATATTGCCCGCATGACGCTACAGCATTATTTATCACAATGTACAACGGAAGATACGCTATTATTAGGCTGTACTCACTTTCCAGTGTTTAAGCCGCTTTTAAGTGCTT
>JAHZJR010000127.1 GCA_022600805.1 Pseudomonadota bacterium | reverse complement strand
TATGGGAGGCTCAGCAATGTTTTCAAATGAACTTATAGAAGTGTCTGGTGCAGATTTTGATATAGATCAAGCATATATACACATGAAAGAGTTTTATGTTGAGAATGGTGAGTTTAAGGCATATGAGAATAACTATTCTAGTTATATTAATTATGTAAACAAAAAGGTTAATGAAACAGGAAACCAATATTCTGAAGCTATAAACTTATATAAATTACAAGGTGTTGTAATAACTGATTCATTAGTTGATATAGATCAAACACCTGCTGAAAATGCTGGCTTTAGTAAGAATGCTGTTGGTGCTTTAAAAGTATTAGGTATGCCTATTACTCAAAGTGAGTTTAATCAATTTGTAAAAGATAACAACCAGGCTCCTTATGAAGCACCTGTAAGTAATAGACTAGTAGATTATAAACGTCAATTAGTAAGTAATGATTATTTAACATCAGGTACATATCCAATAGCTTATAGACCGTCTAACTTAGATTTATTAAAGAATGTTTGGGAGAGTGTTAGAAAATTACCTGGTTTTTTAGAAAGAACTAACCAAGCAGGTAAAGATATAGATACCCTTACTGGACAAACTGTTGCTTTTACAAACAATAAGGGTGCTTCAATTGGTTCAGTAGTTTCACCAAATTTATATTTGTCTTTATTTAAAGAATATAAAATAGGTTTAGGTACTTTAAAGTTTGAGCTTGATGGTAAAGAGTATAAGTCTTTTGGTGGAACTTTAAATGAAAACGGAATGAGAAAACAAGATTTAATGTCTTCTCTAATAGTTGCTATGACAGACAATGCTAAAGAGTTTTTGGTAAGTAAGTTAGGTTTGAACGCTCATGCTACACGTATGTTATCAAATATGATTCAACTTGGTGTTCCGTTAGAAACTTCTATACTACTTTTAAATCAAAAAATTATACAAGATATATATAGACAAATTGATAATAGTGATGGTATATCTCCTTCTATTGGAGATACTATAAATGATCTAATAGAAAAAGATGATAAAGGAAAAATAGTAAAGGGTATAGTTCCTGATAAAGATACTTTAGAAAGAGGAGTAGCTGAGAATTTAGAAGGACTTGAATTACAAGGGGCCTTACAGGTTTTTGCAAAAGTAATTACTATATCTAATTTTACGGTTAAATTAAATAGTTTAGTAAGTCTTAACAATGGATTAGGAAAAAACATTGATAGTATTTCTCAAAGGGTAGAAAACATAAATGCTTTTAAAAAGAACCCTTATTTTATAAAGGTAAAAAATATGTTGAATAGTTCATATCTATCTGGATTATCTGAACAACTATCAGACATAAATGTAAATATTTTACCAAAGATGTTTTTATCACAGACACCAGGTGTAAAAAGAATTACATCAGAATTAGTTGGAAGATTAAATACAAACTTATATAAGAATAGTGAGGCCGTTAGAACAAAAGTTAAAAAAGATGTATTAGCATTTGTCACATTAAGTGCATATCAAAATATAGATAAAAATAATCCTTTAAGTAACGGCATACTATATCCAGGACAAGATAATGAACAAGGTAATGTATGGCATGCAGTAGAACAACTTAGAATAAGTGATCCTGGCAATTTCTTTTTATTTGATTTTGATACAACATACAAACCAACTGATAAGGGTAATAGATCAGGTTTGTATCTAGCTCAAGCAAACACATGGAGAAAGCTAAATAGATTACAAAAATATGATCTACAAACCTCATTTAATAAATTATACAATAACCCTGATACAAGACAATTTGCAAAAACTGTTATAAATTATATTATGGTTAAAGATGGTTTACAATTAGCACCGGGTGGTTTATTAGAATCAATTAGCCCGTATGTTCTAGAAGACTATTTATCTGAAATTAATTCTACAGAAAAATATTTAAGATCTGAAGAATTTACAGATGCTGGAGGTACGACATCTTTTGTAGAAAACTATTTGCTATCTGCATCTAATGCTAAGTTATTACCAAGAAAGTTTAATTCTGAAACTGATTCAATTGCAATAAAAAGGATGGATACTATAGACCGTCAGACCGGTATAGAATCAACTATATATCAAAGAAATGATCAAGAAAAAACATCAGTTGATTTGATAGGTTCTCCTTTACAGTTTGGTGCAGGATTTATGTTTGGTAATAGACCTACTCTAAAACAAATGATGGAGAAACCTGAAGTATCAAAAAGCACACCAGAGGTTGTTGAAGAAACAGAAGATACAAGTAAAACTGTACCACAAATATTCCGTAATCAATCTATTAATTTGGATGTAACAGACGAATCAGTAATTATAGATGATATAAATATAGAAGACACTGCAGAATTAGATGCTATCCAGGCATCAATTGCAGAGGCAACAGATAATATTACTTCTGAAGAGCTAGGTATATTAGAAGTAGAAGAACTTCCTATTAGTGAGAATAGACAGGAGTTGATAGGTCAGTTAGATATGTTTGATCCTTTTATTAGTCATCCTGAGATAACAGAGTTTTGGGATAGTAATATTGAAAACGGTTCATTTAGTACAGAGGTTAAAAACTTTAAAAGAGAAAATAATATTAATAGTTTAGAAGATTTATTAGATTTGTATGATAGGAATCCTAACTCTATGTGGAGTAGTCCACAAGATTTAATTGATCAGATTAAAAAATGTAATTTATAGTTATGGCAAAATGTCCAAATAAAAATACGGCAGAGTATATAGCATTATTAGAAGTTTATAAAACAGATCTAATAACTACTAATGTTATTAATAGTTGGCAAGAATCTACTGACAGTGAGGCAATTCCTACTGTAGTAGAAGCTGCATTATATGTTAAAGATAGAAAAGCTTTAAACAACCTAAAGCAAAAAGAGTTTGGACAAGCATTATTAAATAACTTAAGTAGAGAAAAGATTATTCACAAT
>JAHZJR010000043.1 GCA_022600805.1 Pseudomonadota bacterium | reverse complement strand
GTGCTTAAGGCAAGAGAAGGGTTATCTGATGTAGCAGATTTGTATCTAGAAGGTTCTGATCAGCACCGAGGTTGGTTTCAATCGTCACTAATTTCATCAGTCGCCATTAACGGCAAGGCGCCTTATAAGCAAGTATTAACGCACGGTTTTACCGTTGATAAAGACGGCAAAAAAATGAGTAAATCGTTGGGCAATGTCATGAGCCCGCAAAAAGTGGTTAACAATTTAGGTGCGGATATTTTACGTTTATGGATTGCCTCTACTGATTACACCGGCGAGATGACAGTATCTGATGAAATCTTAAATCGCTCAGCGGATTCTTATCGACGTATTCGCAACACACTGCGTTTTATGTTGGCAAATACCAGTGGCTTTAATCCTACTCAACACACGTTAGATGCTGATCAAATGCTAGATTTGGATAAATGGATTGTTTCTAAAACAGCTGATTTGCAAGTGCAAATTTTGCAAGCCTATGAGCAGTACAATTTTCACCATGCGCTTCAATTAATTTTAAATTTCTGTAGTAACGATTTGGGTGGATTTTATCTAGATGTTATTAAAGATAGGCAATATACTACTGGGGAAAATTCTAGAGCAAGACGTAGTGCGCAAACAGCGCTTAATCACATTCTGGAAGCAATGGTTCGCTGGCTTGCGCCTGTGTTGTCGTTTACAGCAGAAGAAATTTGGCAGAATATGCCTGATGAGAAAACGCAAAGTATTTTCTTAAGCGAATGGTATGATGGCTTGTTAGCGGGTTATCAAAACACAGCAATCGACACAGCTAGAAACATTAACCCGTTCATTCGTAAGCAGATGGAATCTATGCGTAGCGATAAGGTTGTTGGCTCATCACTTGATGCAGAAGTGGATTTATATTGTGATGACAAAACCAGAGAAGCGCTCAGTCAGTTGGGTGATGAGTTGCGTTTTATCTTTATCACTTCTTATGCGCGTATTCATCCCCTGCAGGATAAAACTGATGAATGTGTCGAAGCCGGTGAAGGTGTGTTTGTTGCGGTGAGTCAATCAGCCCATGAAAAATGTGTGCGCTGTTGGCATCATCGAGAAGATGTTGGTCAAAATTCAGAACACACTGAACTTTGTGGTCGCTGCGTTGAAAATGTAGTTGGTGATGGTGAAAAGCGAGAATTTGCCTAATGAAAACATTGCAACTTGATTTAGGAGAAAAGTCTTATCCGATTTATATCGGCCAGGCGTTGCTGTCTCAAGCAGACTTACTAAGCAAGCATATTACAGGCAAGCAAGTAATGATTGTCACCAATACAACGGTTGCACCGTTGTATTTAGCGCAAGTCAAATCCTTATTGAGTTCGTTTCATGTCGCTGAGGTGCAGCTACCTGATGGCGAACAATACAAAACATTAGACACGGTAAATTTGATTTTTGATGCATTATTGAAAAATCGCTTTGATCGCTCATGCACGTTGATTGCCTTGGGCGGCGGCGTTGTTGGTGACATGACCGGCTTTGCTGCAAGTAGTTATCAGCGTGGTGTAAACTTTATTCAAATTCCAACCACATTGCTTTCTCAAGTCGATTCAAGTGTGGGCGGAAAAACGGGCGTTAATCATCCGTTAGGGAAAAATATGATTGGTGCTTTTTATCAGCCTCAGTGTGTGATGATCGATGTAGATACACTGGATACATTAGATGATAGACAATATGCTGCAGGCATGGCCGAGGTGATTAAATATGGTTTATTGGGCAATGTTAATTTTTTGACATTTTTGCAAGATAATATTCAAAGTTTAATGCAGCGAAATAAGGATTTGATTATCCAGTCGGTCTACCAATCTTGTGCAGATAAAGCCAACATTGTTGCGCAGGACGAGTTGGAGTCAGGCAAACGAGCACTGTTAAATTTAGGCCATACATTTGGTCATGCAATTGAAAATACATTGGGATATGGTGTCTTTTTGCATGGTGAGGCGATTTCAGTAGGCATGTTAATGGCAGCAAAATTATCACAATTGGTAGGTGATTTAAGTCACCAAGAAGTTGACCAGGTTCAAGATTTATTAGAAAAATCTAATTTACCAATCAGTGTAGACGGTAAAATTGGCGCTTCTGAGTTCTTGTCAGCCATGCATGTTGATAAGAAAGTAATCGATGGTAATATTCGACTAATTTTAATGAAAAAATTGGGTGAGGCGTATATTAGCGATGACTATCAAAAAGAACAACTAGAGCAGGTAATTGGGGATTTTTGCGAATCATAAATAGGATGAACAATGACAGATAAAGATCAAAAAAAAGGCGCAGGAAAAGTTGAAGATGATGAGGTGATGATCTCAACCAGTATTTCTGATTTAGAAAAAATGCTGGAAGAAGTTGAGGTAAACGCCAACAAACGTACAGATTCAAAATTTGAGCGCATGTTCTTGCCTGCATTAGCTGTTTTTAGTGCGATCATCATGGGGTTCTTTATTGTTATTTATTCAATCACTAGTGATATGACACGCCTTGCCAATTCTATGGATCCAAACATGGAAGGTAACATGTCATCTATGGTTAACAGTATTGAAACACTTTCTAAAAATGTCAATCAGATGACTGTTTCAGTGGCACAAATGCAAAAGAGCTTCTCAAAAGTTGATAAAAACATGGATGTTATTGCCTTAAAGCTTAATTCGCTAGATTCTATTGCGGTTGATCTAACTAAGGTTAGTGTAAAAATGGATTCGCTAGAGCCAATGTTAATTAACATGGAAGAGATGAATAAAAACATGACCACAATGCAAGATTCTATGCAGTGGATGCAACGTGATTTAAACATGCTACGCTCTTCCTTCTCTAAACCACTGAGAATCTTTAACAAGATTCCAATGCTATAGTTATGTCATTGTCTGAGCAACAGGTAACGCAAATTGCTTATTTGGCGCGTCTGTCTTTAAGCGACGACGAGCTTAAAGATAACACCAAAGATCTAAATGCCATTTTGGGTTTGGCAGAGCAGTTGGGTGCTATAGAAACAGATAGTATTGAGCCAATGGCTCACCCACTTCACATGATTCAGCGCTTGCGAGCAGATACTGTTACTGAGCATGATCAGTCGGATTTATTTCAATCCATTGCACCCAAAACTGGCAATAAACATTACCTTGTACCAACAGTGATCGAATAACATGAGTATTTATACCAAAACTATTGCACAGCTGTCACAAGGCCTAAAAGATAAAGAGTTTTCGTCGGTAGAGATTACCCAGCATTATCTGGATCGTATTAAACAATCAGATTTAAACGCCTTTATTACCGTCACTGATGAACTGGCTATGAGTCAAGCACGAGCAGCTGATGAAAAAATCGCAGCAGGCACGAGCAATATTCTAACTGGTATCCCTTATGCTCATAAAGATATTTTTTGCACACAAGGCGTAAAAACTTCAGCTGGCTCTAAAATGCTAGACAATTTCATCTCGCCTTATGACGCCACAGTTTCTCATCAACTCAATCAAGCTGACACAGTTATGTTGGGCAAGGTTAATATGGATGAGTTTGCCATGGGGTCTAGTAACGAAAACTCGTTTTATGGCGCGGTTAAAAACCCGTGGAATACCGATAAAATCCCAGGCGGCTCTTCAGGTGGTTCTGCTGCAGCTGTCGCAGGAGGGTTGAGTTGTTTTGCCACAGGAACAGATACTGGTGGTTCTATTCGCCAACCTGCTAGCCTGTGTGGTATTACTGGTCTAAAGCCAACTTATGGGCGAGTTTCACGTTACGGTATGATTGCTTATGCTTCAAGTCTTGATCAAGCCGGCCCAATGACAAAAACCGCAGAAGACGCGGCTATTGTTTTGAATGCTATGGCTGGTTTTGATGAAAAAGATTCAACTTCTGCCGAACAAGCAGTACCAGATTACACAGCTAATTTAAACGATTCTATCCAAGGGCTAACCATTGGCTTGCCTAAGGAGTTTTTCTCTGAAGGTTTAGATGATGAAGTGGCCACACAAGTGATGAATGCGGTTAAAGAATTTGAAGCGATGGGTGCAACGGTTAAAGAAATCTCTCTACCCAATTCTGCTTACGCCATCCCTACTTATTATATTGTGGCACCTTGTGAATGCTCGTCAAATCTATCACGATTGGATGGTGTACGCTACGGCTATCGTTGTGATGAGCCTAAAGATTTAGAAGATTTGTATTTGCGCTCACGCTCAGAAGGGTTTGGCGCAGAAGTTAAGCGCCGAATAATGATTGGTGCGTATGCTTTATCTGCAGGTTATTACGATGCTTATTATTTAAAAGCGCAAAAAACACGCCATCTGATTAGCGACGATTTCAAAAAAGCCTTTGCAGAAGTGGATGTGATTATGGGTCCTGTTTCACCCACGACAGCATTTGATTTAGGCTCAGTCAAAGATCCAGTATCTATGTATTTGGCCGATATTTATACGTTAAGCGCTAATCTGGCAGGCCTTCCAGGTATGAGTATTCCAGCAGGATTTTCAAATAAATTGCCAGTTGGTTTGCAATTAATTGGTAATTACTGGTCTGAGTCGAAGTTGTTAAATATTGCACATCAGTTCCAACAACAAACTGATTGGCATCAGCAAACGCCACAGGAGGATTAGTATGGAGTGGGAAACAGTCATTGGTCTTGAAATCCATGCTCAGCTTAGCACCAAATCCAAAATATTTTCATCAGCTTCTACTCAATTTGGACAGGCGCCAAATTCTCAAGCGTGTGCGGTTGATTTAGGCTTGCCGGGTGTTTTGCCAGTACTCAATGTAGAAGCAGTTAATAAGGCGATTAAATTTGGTTTGGCGGTTAATGCGCATATTAATCAGCGTAATATTTTTGATCGTAAAAACTACTTTTATCCCGACCTACCCAAAGGTTATCAAATTTCACAAATGGATCTACCTATTGTTGGTGAAGGTGAAATTGAAATTACTGTTGATGAGACAACTAAAGTTGTAGGTGTTACCCGTGCACACCTTGAAGAAGATGCAGGTAAGTCAGTGCATGATATGTTTAATGAGTATACAGCTGTAGATTTAAACCGTGCTGGAACGCCATTATTAGAAATTGTGTCAGAGCCAGATATGCGTAGTGCGAAAGAGGCGGTTGCTTACGCTAAAAAAATCCATGCCTTGGTCCAATATATTGGTATTTGTGATGGTAATATGCAAGAAGGATCATTCCGTTGTGACGCGAACGTTTCTATTCGTCCAATGGGACAGGAAAAACTCGGCACTCGCGCGGAATTAAAAAACATCAATTCATTTAAATTTTTAGAGCGTGCTATTAATTTAGAGGTTGAACGTCAACAAGATATTTTAGAAGAGGGTGGTGAAGTGGTACAAGAAACACGCTTGTATGACGCCGTTAAGCATCAAACACGCTCAATGCGTTCAAAGGAAGAGGCTAATGATTATCGCTATTTTCCTGATCCTGATTTACTGCCCGTGGAGATTAGCGATGAGCTATTGGCTTCAATTAAAGAGAATTTGCCTGAATTGCCAGTGGAGAAAAAAGCGCGATTTATCGCTCAGCTTGGTTTAAATGAATACGATGCAGATGTATTAACGTCACAAAAGTCTCTAGCTGATTACTTTGAAGTAATGCTTGAAAGTAACGAGAAAAATGCTAAATTGTGCGCTAATTGGGTTATGGGTGAATTGTCAGCTTCTCTGAATAAGCACCAATTGGAAATTGAAGAGTCACCGGTAGCAGCGGCTGCACTTGCGCAATTGGTCGCTCGAATTGGTGATGACACCATTTCTGGAAAAATCGCTAAAGATGTCTTTAAAGCTATGTGGGAAGGCGAGGGCTCTGCGGATGAGATTATTGAGTCCAAAGGCTTGAAGCAAATGACAGACACTGGCGCTATTGAGGCTATTGTTGATGAGATTATTGCTAATAATGCCCCACAAGTTGAGCAGTTTAAATCGGGCAATGAAAAAATTCTAGGATTTTTTGTTGGTCAAGCGATGAAGGCCACTGGGGGTAAAGCTAACCCTAAATTGCTAAACGAACTTCTTAGAAGTAAGTTAAATTAAGCCAGCCAGTGTGTATGCCCAATGCTGTATCAGCTTAGTAATTGGCAAAATAACACTCTGAAAAATACCTAAAAATAACAGACCAAGCAGGATAAACAACCCATAAGGTTCGAGTTGGTCATATTGGTAAGCAAGTTTAGGTGGTAGTAAGGCGCTGAGCACTCGACCGCCATCAAGTGGTGGTAGTGGCAGTAGGTTTAACACAGCAAGTAGCAAGTTAATCTGAACGCCCACTTGTGCCATATCGGCCAAAAATTGAGAGCCGGTATTAATAGCCACAAAAATAATGACTAACCAGCCTGCAGCCATTAAAAAATTACTCACAGGTCCGGCAATCGCTACCCACAGCATGTCGTGTTTTGGTGATCTTAATGCATTAAAGTTAACGGGTACAGGCTTGGCCCAGCCGAAAATAAAGCCTGAGGTGAAGTATAAAAATGCGGGTACAGCAAGCGTACCAATAGGATCTATATGCTTGATAGGGTTAAGAGTCAGTCTGCCCATCATTCTAGCACTGTGATCGCCTAATAGGGAGGCAACCCAGCCGTGAGCTGTTTCATGTACGGTGATGGCAAACAAAACAGGAATTGCATAAATTAATAGTGTTTGAATATCAATCATAATAAGGTCGCTCGGGTAAAATTAGCGTAAATATTTAAAACCATAGCTTGATTTTATATGAAAACCACGCAACTGTTAATTCCAACCCAAAAAGAAGCGCCGAATGACGCGCAAATTATTTCCCACCAGTTAATGATACGTGCTGGCCTTATCTCTAAATTAGCTTCAGGCCTGTATTCATACTTACCAATGGGCGTTAGAATTCTAAAAAAGGTCGAAAACATTATTCGTGAAGAAATGGATAAGGCAGGCTCTCAAGAAGTGTTAATGCCTGTTACTCAACCTGCTGAGCTTTGGCAGGAGTCAGGTCGTTGGCAGGAATATGGCCCCGAGTTATTGCGCTTTAATGATCGCCATGGTCGAGATTTTTGCTTAGGGCCAACCCATGAAGAGGTGATTACTAATCTAGCTGCACAATATATTCGTAGCTACAAGCAATTGCCAATGAGTTTTTATCAAGTGCAAACCAAATTTAGAGATGAAATTAGACCGCGTTTCGGAGTGATGCGTTCACGTGAATTTATTATGAAAGATGCTTACTCATTTCACCTGGATCAAGCGTCATTACAAGAGACGTACAATATCATGCATCAAACTTATTGCAATATTTTCGATCGTTTGGGATTGGATTATCGTCCAGTATTAGCCGATTCTGGCTCTATTGGTGGTGATGCTTCGCATGAGTTTCATGTATTGGCAGATAGTGGCGAAGACGCTATTTGTTTTTCAGATGAATCTGATTATGCGGCTAATATTGAAAAAGTGGCCTTTGAAAAACTGCACGCTACTTGCACGCCAGCTGCGCAGCAAGAATCTGTTCTTACCAAGAAAAAAACCAGTATTGATGAGGTTGCTGAATTATTATCCATTGAAAAATCAAGCTGCATTAAAACATTAATTATTAAAGTAGCAGACGGCTTTAAAGCCTTAGCGCTCAGGGGTGATCACGAACTTAACGAGATCAAAACGCATAATTTGTTTGGCGAATTTGAACTGGCTAGCGACGAGGATATTAAATCGCTGGGTTTGAAAAAAGGCTTTATTGGCGTTAAGGATTTACCTATTGACTTAATCGTTGATTATTCAGCCAGTGTTTTGTGTGATTTTGTTTGTGGTGCCAATGAATGGGATCAGCACTTAACGGGTGTTAACTGGTCAGGTGTTGAATTTAGCGAAGCTGATTTACGCAACGCAGTTGAAGGTGATACTTCACCAGATGGACGAGGAAAATTAGTGATTAAGCGCGGTATTGAAGTAGGTCATATTTTTCAATTAGGTGACAAATATTCTAAAGCCATGAACTCTAACGTTATTGGTGAAGCAGGCAAAGCGGTAACGACAACGATGGGTTGCTACGGTATTGGTGTAACGCGTGTGATTGCTGCTTCTATTGAACAAAATCATGATGCACGAGGTATTATTTTCCCTGAGGCAATTGCACCTTTTCAAGTGGTTATCGTGCCGATTAATTACAATAAATCGACGCGCGTTAAAGACTTAGCAGACAGTCTATACCAGCAGTGCTTAGAAGTGGGCATTGAGGTATTGCTAGATGATCGAAAAGAGCGCGCAGGTATTATGTTTGCTGATTCTGAACTATTAGGCATTCCACATCGAATTGTACTAAGTGATACCCACGCTGATAATGGCAAGGTTGAATACAAGGCAAGAAATAACAGTGATAAAGTAGAAGTTGACTACGAGCAGGCCTTAAGTTTTATTCAGTCTAAATTAAACTAGCGCCTATAGTTAAGGACATACAATGATTTGGTGGCAATATATTATTCCTCAACATGCATTATCAAAGCTGATGTTTCGCTTTGCACGTATTGAAAATGTTTGGTTTAAAAATAAATTTACTCATTGGTTTGTAAAATCTTATCGAGTCAATTTATCTGAAGCGCTACGTGAAAATGTAGAGGACTACCAGCATTTTAACGATTTCTTTACGCGCGCCTTAAAGCCCGATGCACGAAAGATTGACTCGAGTGATCTTATATGCCCAGTGGATGGGGCTGTGTCACAAGCTGGGAAAATTAGCCATGCGACAATCTTTCAGGCAAAAAAGCACTACTACACGGTTTCTGCCTTATTAGGGGGTGACTACCGCGCCGATCAATTTGAGTCAGGCGCGTTTGCGACTATTTATTTATCACCCAAAGATTACCATCGCATTCATATGCCTTATGATGCAAAACTCATCTCTATGGATTATATTCCTGGCGATTTATTTTCGGTTAATCAGGCGACAGCAGAAGGCGTTGAAAATTTGTTTGCCAGAAATGAGCGGGTTGTCTGTTATTTTCAAACTCAGTTTGGTTTGTGTGCTTTTGTATTAGTTGGTGCAATTTTTGTTGGCTCCATGCAAACAGTTTGGGAAGGTCAAATTAATCCACCTTATCAAAAACAAGTGCAGCATTTTGATTATACAGATCAGGATGTTAATCTTAAAAAAGGCGAAGAAATGGGCCGATTTAATATGGGTTCAACGGTCGTAATGCTAATGCCAAATCAAGATAATGCGTTAAACTTAAACGCCGGTCAAACGGTTCAAATGGGTGAGTCTTTAGTTTAGTTTAGTTAGTTTGATCAATTTAATGGTCTGATCAGAGATTTGTAGAATTTCTACTAGGATTTCATCAATTTTAAGGCTAACATCTCGCATAGGAATGGCTTGTAACTCTTCTAAGATAAGCCCATTTAGGGTTTTGGCCTTAGAAGTAGGCAGTTGAACATTTAATAAAGTGTTGAGTTCGCGGACACTGATTCTTGGATCAACTAAATAACTACCGTCTGCTTGCAGGCTAATTTCATCAATACGCTCACTTTGATTGGAAGTAAATTGACCAACAATTTCTTCAAGAATGTCTTCTAGTACAATCAAGCCACGAACCTCTCCGTATTCATCCACAACCAAGCCTAAGCGTCTTTTTTGCGCTTGAAAATGTTCAAGTTGATTTGCTAGAGAAGTACCTTCTGGCACAAAATAAGGGGCCCGTACCAGCGATAAAACATTGTCCATGCTAAACTCATCTTTGGCGTAAAGATTAACCACATCACGCATATGTAGTACGCCAGTAATGTTATCGCTAGATGTGTCATAAGTGAGCAGGCGAGTATGCTGGATGCGTTCAAGCTGGCTTAATATTTCATCAGGTTTGTTAATATCCACACTAATTAGCTCATGTCTGGGAATCATAATATCTTCCACTTTAACTTTTTCTAGGTCGATGATATTGAGCAGCATTTTTTGATAATTTGAAGCAATCACAGGCTTAGCATCACTCACTACCATGCGCAATTCTTCCGAGCTAATATTGTTATTTTGTTGATCTGTACGAATGCCAAACACTCTAAGAATTAAAGTTGATATCTGCGCAATAATCCAAACAAAAGGCTTGAATAATTGAATAAAAAATTGAATGATAATGGAAGCGGGAAGGGCGACTTTTTCAGGATTTTTGGCTGCAAATGTTTTGGGTGTGGTTTCAGCAAAAACTAAGATTACAAAGGTGAGTGTTAGCGAAGCTAAAACAATTGAATCCTCGCCCCAAAGCTTAATGGCCAAAATAGTAGCAATACTAGAGGCAAAAATATTAACAAAGTTATTACCTAATAAGATCGTGCCAATTAAATGGTCAGTATTTTTAAGTAAATTCTCTGTTCTCTTAGCATTTTTATTGGTAAGACTCAAAGCTTTAAGACGATAGCGATTAATCGCCATCATCGAAGTTTCAGTGGAAGAGAAAAAAGCTGAGGCCAGTATCAAGCCAAATAGCAAGATACTAAGCCAAAAAGTCGACAGTGATTCCAATCAATTGTACTGCGTTAAATAAATTAAGTTCTAGTTTAATTTAAATGAGTGAAAGCTTCAAGCCCTGGGTAAGCTGCCTTGGAGCCTAACTCTTCTTCAATGCGCAATAGACGATTATATTTCGCTAGGCGATCTGAACGTGATAAAGAGCCCGTCTTGATTTGTCCACAGCCGGTTGCAACTGCCAAATCAGCAATTGTTGTATCTTCAGTTTCACCTGATCGATGCGACATGACTGCAGTATAGCCTGCTTCTGCAGCCATACTCATGGCTGTAAAGGTTTCGCTAAGCGTTCCAATTTGATTAACTTTGATTAAAATTGAATTGGCAATATTGTTGTCAATACCTTGTTTTAAAATTTTGCTATTGGTAACAAAAAGGTCGTCACCAACCAATTGTACTTTGTCGCCTAATTTTTTCGTTAGTAAGTCCCAGCCTTCCCAATCGTTTTCATCCATGCCGTCTTCGATTGAGATAATTGGATAGTTTTCAACCCAGTTGGCTAAATAATCAACAAACTCTTGCGATGTTAGTGATTTATTTTCAGATGCCAGGTTGTAAGTACCGTTGTCATAAAACTCAGAGCTAGCCGCATCAATACCAATAAAGATATCAGTGCCTGCGACGTAACCAGCGCGTTCAATAGCTTCTAATATAACTTTAAGTGCATCCTCGTTAGAGCCAAGATCTGGTGCAAAACCACCTTCATCACCCACAGCGGTATTCATGCCTTGAGCCTCTAGCACTGCTTTTAAGTGATGAAAAACTTCAGCACCATAACGCAAAGCCTCTTTAAAGCTTGGTGCGCCAGCAGGGATGATCATGAATTCTTGGATATCTACGCTGTTGTTAGCATGTTCACCGCCATTGATAATATTCATCATTGGCACAGGTAGCTGATAGTTATCTCCCTGATCAAGCGAATCATATAACGATTTGTGTTGTCTATTAGCATTAGCATGAGCACAAGCTAAAGAAACAGCTAGAATGGCATTTGCCCCAAGTCTTGACTTGGTTTCAGTGCCATCAAGATCAATCATTGCTTGATCGATTTTTGTAAGATCTTCAATGCCAAAGCCAATTAAAGTTTCGTTGATTTCTGTATTGACAAATTCAACTGCCTTTAAAACACCCTTGCCTAAATAGCGAGACTTATCACCATCGCGTAATTCTAATGCCTCGCGCTGACCTGTTGATGCGCCGCTTGGCACCATAGCACTGCCAATCGTACCATCATCAAGCATGACATCCGCTTCAATGGTTGGGTTGCCTCTAGAGTCTAAAACTTCTCTTGCTTTGATTTGCTTAATTTTCACAATAATTCCTATTATTTTTTTTATTCGAAGAATGATTTCATTTTACCAAAAAATGAGTCGGACTCAGGATGATGTTTCTTCCCACATGAGCCAGAAAACTCCTCTAATAGTTGTTTTTGTTTTTTGCTTAAATTGACAGGTGTCTCCAGTTTGACTTGGCAGATTAGGTCTCCCGTGCCACCATGACGAATGGCAGTGATACCTTTTCCACGTAGTCTAAATTGTTTGCCAGTTTGAGTGCCTGCCGGGATTTTAATTTTCAACTTTCCACTGAGTGTTGGTACTTCAATAGAGCCACCCAATGAAGCGGTTACAAAATCAATTGGCACTTCGCAGTATAAATCATTGCCTTCACGTTGGAAAATCTCATGCGCTCTAACGTGCACTTCTACATACAAATCGCCATTTGGTCCACCACGAACACCAGCTTCACCTTCGCCGCTTAAGCGAATGCGATTGCCAGTATCAACGCCTGCTGGTATTTTAACTGAGAGTGTTTTTTGCTTACGCACCACACCTTGACCACGACACGTTCCACAAGGAGATTCAATTTTTTGCCCTGTTCCTGAACAAGTTGGGCAAGGGCGTTGAACGGCAAAAAATCCTTGTTGCATTTGCACTTGTCCAACACCACCACATGAAGCACAAGTTTTAACGCTAGTGCCGGGCTTAGCACCTGTTCCAGAGCAAGTATCGCAAGCTTCATTTTTAGGAATGCGAATCTTAACTGTAGTGCCTTCAGCCGCTTCTTTTAAGTCAACCTCTAGGTCATAGCGTAAATCAGAGCCACGGTTGTCAGCTTGTTGCTGTCCACCGCCACCAAAAATATCGCCAAAAATATCGCCAAAACCGCCGCCGCCAAATGGGTTTCCACCCCCAAAACCACCGCCAGCACTACCATCAACGCCTGCATGGCCAAATTGGTCATAGGCTTGACGTTTTTGTTCGTCAGATAAAACAGCATAAGCTTTTTGAATCTCTTTAAATTTCTCTTCTGCTGCTTCTTTGTTATCTGTATTTCGATCGGGATGATGTTTCATGGCGAGGCGTTTATAAGCTTTTTTAATCTGCTTAGTATCTGCGCCTTTGTCCACACCCAATACTTCGTAATAATCTCTTTGTGACATAACTACCTTTTTATAAAGTTAAAAAACCTTCTTCAAATACTTAGATCTGAAGAAGGTTAATGATTGATTTAAATCTTAAAGTTTACTTGTCGTCTTTAACTTCTTCAAAATCCGCATCAACCACATCATCACCGCCGTCTGTTGCAGCATCAGAACTCTGAGCTGATCCAGCTTTAGCCTGTGCTTTTTCAGCTAAAGGCTGTGCTTTTTCTGTTAGCGCTTGTGATTTGGCATCGATCGCATCTTTGTCGTCGCCTTTAACCGCCTCTTCTAACTCGCTAATTGCTGTTTCAATCGCCGCTTTCTCATCTTCAGAAACCTCTTCTTTGAGCTCTTCTAGGGTCTGCTTAGTTGAGTGAATTAAAGAGTCAGCCATGTTTTTAGAAGTCACTAATTCTTGGAATTTTTTATCTTCATCAGCATTCGCTTCAGCGTCCTTAATCATTTTTTCGACTTCTTCATCACTCAAACCACTAGATGCCTTGATAGTGATTGACTGCTCTTTGCCTGTGTTTTTATCTTTGGCAGAAACATTCAAAATACCGTCAGAGTCAATATCTAATGTAACTTCAATCTGTGGTGTACCTTTAGGCGCTGCATCAATACCTTCTAAGTTAAATTGACCAAGAGATTTATTGGCACTAGCAATTTCACGCTCACCTTGTAATACATGGACAGTTACCGCAGATTGATTGTCCGCTGCTGTTGAGAAAATTTGAGAAGCATTCGTTGGAATGGTTGTATTTTTCTCAATTAGCTTGGTCATTACGCCACCCATGGTTTCAATACCTAGTGATAATGGTGTTACATCTAGCAACAATACATCTTTAACATCGCCACCTAGTACACCTGCTTGAATCGCTGCACCCATGGCAACAGCTTCATCAGGGTTAACATCTTTCTTAGGCTCTTTACCAAAAAACTCTTTAACTTTCTCTTGTACCTTAGGCATACGCGTAGAGCCACCAACAATAATCACTTCATCAACGTCACTGGCTGAAAGATCGGCATCGTTTAGTGCTGTTTGACAAGGGTCAATCGAGCGTTGAATTAAGTCCTCAACTAATGATTCTAACTTGGCACGTGTGATTTTAATGTTCATGTGCTTAGGGCCTGAGGCATCAGCAGTAACATATGGCAAGTTAACTTCTGTTTGCTCAGAAGAAGACAGTTCAATCTTGGCTTTTTCCGCTGCTTCTTTTAAGCGTTGCAATGCCATTGGATCATTTTTAAGGTCAACACCTTGTTCTTTATTAAATTCATCAACCAAGTAATCCATGATGCGCTGATCGAAATCTTCACCACCTAGGAAAGTGTCACCATTAGTAGATAATACTTCAAAGTGTTTTTCACCATCAATATCTTCCATTTCAATGATTGATACGTCAAATGTACCACCACCTAAATCATATACTGCAACGGTTTTGTCACCTTTTAACTTGTCAACACCATAAGCCAAAGCAGCCGCTGTTGGCTCATTAATAATACGCTTAACATCTAAACCAGCGATCTTACCAGCATCTTTAGTTGCTTGACGTTGTGAGTCGTTAAAGTAAGCAGGTACCGTGATAACCGCTTCAGTAATAGACTCGCCTAAATAGTCTTCAGCGGTTTTTTTCATCTTACCAATTACTTTTGCTGAGATTTCAGGAGCAGCCATCTTATTGCCATTAACCTCAACCCAAGCGTCACCATTGTCTGCTTTTACAATTTTGTAAGGCACTAGATCGATGTCTTTTTGTACAGCGTCTTCTTCAAAACGACGACCGATTAAACGCTTAATAGCGTACAGTGTATTTTCAGGATTGGTAACCGCTTGACGCTTAGCAGACTGACCAACTAATACTTCGTCAGAATCTTTTGGAAAAGCAATAATAGATGGGGTGGTGCGATCGCCCTCTGCATTTTCAATAATTTTAATATTATCGCCATCCATAATAGCGACACATGAATTGGTTGTTCCTAAGTCAATACCGATAATCTTTGACATTTTTTTTTACTCCTTGTATTTGATATACACCCTATATAGGGGTGAGTATTTTTAATTCAAGCAAAAAAAATAAAAAAATTACAAACGTTTTTTAAGTAGTGTTTCCACGGGCTTGGGGACGAAGCGACTAATATCCCCACCTAAAGATAAAATCTCACGAACCAATGAAGAAGAGATATTGGCGTATTGTTCCGCAGGTGTCATAAATAAGGTTTCGATGTTAGCATTCAGATGTTTGTTCATGCCTGAGAGCTGGAATTCATATTCAAAATCACTCACTGCTCGTAAACCACGCAAAATAACTTGTGCATTTTGCGCTTGAGCAAAATCAACCAATAAGGTGTCAAAGCTTAACACGTTAACATTATCAATGTCTTTTAGAATTTCTTCAGAGAGTTGAATGCGATCCTTGATGTCTAAAAAGGCAGATTTTTTACTGTTTTGAGTAATGCCAATAATCACTTCATCAAATAATTTACTCGCTCGTTTGATTAAATCGATGTGACCGTTAGTAATTGGATCAAAGGATCCTGGATAAATGGCGATTTTTTTGCTCATTAGTGTGTCTGATAGTGATTTAGAATCATAATACCTCAATTAGGCAGTAGTGTACTTGACCTGAGCGCTTTTGTTGGTTGATTTTGATTTTTTGCGAAATTTCTTGATTTAAAAAATTGTGCATTATTTCAAATTCAGATTCTATATAAATTTTACATCCAGTGATCAAAAAGCCGCCAATCGAGAGCTTTTTTAGCGTTTTTTCAAGTATTTTTTGATGAAATGGCGGATCTAGCAAGAAAAAATCAAAGGTTTGCGTGGGTTTTTTGTCTAAAAAATCCAGCGCATCGCTATAAATAACTTGTAAATTGTCTGATTTTAGTTTTTTCCGATTTTTTTCCAAACTCTGAAAAGCGTTAAAATCCTTTTCAATGCTGAGAACTTGCCCAGCACCTCGAGAAATCGCTTCAAAGCTTAGTGCGCCACTGCCAGTAAACAAATCTAAAAAAACCTTGCCGCTCGATTCAAACTGAATCCAGTTAAATAAGGTTTCTCGTACTTTGTTGGGCGTGGGCCTTAGTCCAGGTGCATCAGGAAAAGGCAATTTTCTGCCACGATGCATCCCACCAATAATTTTAAAATGGTTGGTGGATGGCGTCAAAGATTAAGGTTTGTAGGCGTCAAAAGATTCTTGCAATTCTGCTTTGGCTTCATCTGCATCACCCCAGCCGTCAATTTCAACCCATTTGCCTGCATCTAAGTCTTTGTAGTAGCGAAAGAAATGTTCGATTTGGTCTTTAAGCGTTGTGCCTACATCTTCAATACCCTGAATGCTTTGGTATGATTTGCAAAGTTTATCTGTTGGTACAGCTAGGATTTTTGAGTCTTTACCAGCTTCATCGGTCATGCGCAATACACCAATAGGGCGAGCGGTAATGACAGAATCATGAATAAGCGGATAAGGTGTAATTACCAAAACATCTGCTGGATCGCCGTCATCTGCTAAAGTTTCTGGCACAAAGCCGTAATTACATGGGTAAAACATCGGAGTAGAAATAAAGCGATCAACAAACATGGCGCCTGTTTCTTTGTCAATTTCGTATTTTACTGGCGATGAATTCGCTGGGATTTCAATAATAACATTAACTTCATCAGGTATGTTTCCTGCTGATACGGGCTTAAGACTGTTTTGCATTTTCCAACTCCTCTTTAAGAATGTGATAGCGCCAACCGGTTAAAAAACTCACTGACTGGTCACCACGAATAAATTTCATTAATGTTTTACCATTAGCGATGATACTTTCATCTAGATTATACTGAACTGCGGTTTTTTTAATGAGTTTTTGCAGTTGATTTTTTTGCTGCTTTTCACTTTGGCTTGGCGCTTGGTGTGTGTCAATCTGAATGCGCTGTTGTGTGAGTTGTGGGTGTTGGGAGAGAAACTCATTAAAGAGAGATTTATCTTGCTCAGACATTTTTGCTTTGTTCAGGCTATAGTCGATCAACTGATCATCGCTCATAATCCACTTTCTAGGTTTATTTTGAGCAATGGCTTGAGACTCTCGCCAAGCAGCGATCTGTACTGCTTTTTGATGTGCACTTTTTGCTAGACGCGACAAGCCTTTGATTTTTTTCCAAGCTTGAGTCAAATTTGGCAAATATAGGTTTATATCAGATAGATTTAGACCGTCTTGCATTAACCAATCAAGTTTTCCTTGTGCGGCGAGCTGATCGGTTAGCTGGTTGTAATTTTTTATTAAATAGCGCACGTCATCTAAGGCATATTCAATTGCTGCTTCTGGTAGTGGGCGAGTCGTCCAGTCAAGGCGTGTATAGGCTTTTTCTAAGGTGACACCTTGTAGAATTTCAGTGAGATTCTGATAAGAAATTTGCCCGGGATGGTTTAGAAAGTGAGCGGCAATTTGTGTGTCAAACAGCTGGGTTGGTAGGCGCTTAGAAAGATAATATAAAGCTTCAATATCCTGACGAGCAGAATGCACAATCCAGACGCTGTTTGGCTGGTAGAGTTTGTTAAAAAGCGGCTCTAAGTCTTCAATCGCTAGTATATCAATACATTCAGCGCCATGTTGAGTGGCGATTTGTACTAGGCATAAAATCGGATAAAAAGTGTCAATACGCTTAAATTCAGTGTCAATAGCCAAGTGTGTATCAGCCTTGATAGTATTGAGAAAATGGGCAAGTTGTTGCTGTGTTTGAATCATTGTTGTATTTTAGCAACAAGTAATGATACTGCTAGTTTATTTATGAGATAATTCCAAATAATTAGTCAATTATTTAATAAAAGTCAATGACAATTCGTCAGCAGAAAAACTTTGTCAAAACACCGCCAGCTTGGTTTTGGGCGTCAGTTTTCTTACTCTCCATTTCAGGTACTTTTTATTTAGGCTTAAACCCTGAGCTGATTGAAATTTGGTGGGGGTATTTGGTTGGCTACAATGTGGCCTTAAGCTTGGCTGCGGCTTACTATATTTATGCTGACGTACGTCGATTAAAGAGAGATATAGGTAGGGAGATTGTTGGCTCTAAGTTTACTTGGTCGTTTATTAAAATTGTACCAATGCTGGTAATTGTTCCGGTTTTGTCGTTTTACATGTTTTCATTTCAAACCATTCAAAACAATGTGGCCGATTCGGAAAATACCTTTGACGCCTTTAGCAAAAATTTCATTCAACAAGTAGACGGTTTGTATGAAGGGGTGCAAGCGGTGAGAACAGAGCGATACACTCAGCAAACTAGACGCCTATTGACGCTTATTACCTCGTTTGGTGACTTTAAGAAAGATTCAGATACTTACAAAACAAGTATGCAGGTTTTTTTGGAAGGCTTGATTGATAAAGGCTGGGCGTGTCAAATTACCTTGCTTGATGACAAGGAGCAAGTGATAGCAAAAACAGCAGACATATCTAATTGTATGGCGGTTGAAGACCAGCCTTTGCCAGGCTCACAGCCCAGAACCATTAACGAAGATAGCACCACCAATGTAATCCAAGTCAAAATGTCAACCCGCTTTATTACACGATCACCAGACAAAGGTTTTTTTGTGGTGGATGCAGTATATGCAGCTGATCCTGGACTGTTGGGATTTTTGTCTCAAGTTGAAGCGTTCACCCAGAGGACTAAAAATATTGAGTTTGATCTCAATACTTCCATTACTCAAAAGCGCTTCATGATTGATTTTTCATCTACTATTTTGCTGGCTGTATTGAGCGCACTAATGCTGGTATTTCGGATGATTGAAAAACTCATGAAGCCGCTTAACAATCTGTCAATTGCTACGCGAGAAATGGCCAAAGGTAATTACAATGTGCGTGTTGAACAAAGCAAAGATGGCGACGATGTGCGTTTGTTGGTTGACCAATTTAACATTATGTCGCGAAAAATCAAAACCACGCAAGAGGGTTTGGATACGCATAATCTCTATTTAGAAACCATCTTAAAGTACTCTTATGGCGTTATTGCTTTAGACCAAAATAAAGATATTCGACTCATTAACCCGATTATTGGCCAGATGTTTAACATTCAAGATGAACAGTCTTTTGTGGGCGGGGGTTGCTCTAAAATTAGTAAAGAATATCCAGAATTAAGCCCTTTATTTACATTAACAGGCAGTCAGTTTAAAGCTCAAGAAAGTGAATGGAATGAGAGTCTTGAGTTGGCTTTATCAGATCGTCATTTGCTGTTGTCGTGTCAAGGTGCTAAGCTTGAGAGTCAAGGAAAAACCTTAGGCTATGTGATTATCATTAAAGATATTTCTAAGTTAAATCGTGCGCAAAAGAAAGCCGCTTGGGGTGAAGTGGCTGTGCGCATGGCACATGAAATCAAAAACCCATTAACGCCTATTTTGCTCTCAGCGCAACGCTTGCGTAATCGTTTTATGGGTTCTTTACAAGATCGTGATTTGGAAGTTATTGACAAAACCACCAACACCATTATTGACCAAGTAAAGTCTATGGACCTGATGGTAAGTGCTTTTGCTGATTATGCTAACACACCTCAAATTGAGAGAAAACTCAGCAATCTAAATGAGATTGTCAGCCAGTCAATCTCTTTATATGAAGAGCAGGAAGGGTTAGAGATTACATTTGATTTAGACCAAGATATTCCACCATTACTACTTGATTCAGTGAGCCTTTCCAGGGTGCTGATTAATTTGGTGAAAAATTCAGCGGAATCATCCACGCATGAAAACATATTGGTTACTATTGTCACTCAATATTTGCCAGAAAAGAATCTAGTACGCCTTAGTGTTATTGATAATGGTGAAGGGTTTGATAAAGAAGTGTTGGATCGTGTTTTCGAGCCTTATGTAACAACAAAGGTGAAAGGCAGTGGCTTGGGAATGGCTATTGTACAAAATATTATTGAACAGCACGATGCTCGTATATTTGCCGCCAATGTTGAGCCACAAGGGGCAAAAATTACCATTGAATTTGATTATCAAGCGTAAAGACAAAAAAGGACGAAATCATGAACGAGACAAATATTATTGGAAAAATTCTTATCATTGATGATGAAAGTATTAATGCAGAAACCATGAAAGATACCTTGGAGGATGTTAATTATCAGGTGAGCTTGGCGGCAAATGCGCAAGAGGCCAAAGCTGCTATTCAAACCCAATCATTTGATTTGGTGATGATGGATGTTTGGATGCCAGGTCAAGACGGCATGTCTTTATTGGAAGAATGGATTCAGTCGGGCTTTGCTACACCAATTGTGATGATGTCGGGCCATGCAGAGCATAAAGATGTGGTCAAGGCCATTAAACTGGGCGCGGTTGATTTTTTGAAAAAACCTTTGCACGATATTTTGCCATCGGTGCGCAGACTGCTATCAGAAAAAGTAACCACAGAGGGTGTCCACAGTGGTATTGATTTTAATGCGCCTTTGAAAGTGGCGAGAAATCTGTTTGAAAAAGAGTATTTTGATCATCACCTGCAAGAAAACAATCATAACATTGCAGCGGTTGCCGCATTAGCAGGCTTAGAACGAACCACGCTATATCGCAAACTAAAAGATTTGGGAATCGATAAAAATAAGGCTTAATCATGAAAATTTTAATTCTAGGTGCTGGACAAGTTGGCGCTACATTAGCTCGATATTTAAGTGAAGATAGTGATAATGACATTACCATTATTGATAAAGACGACAACAATCTACTAGATTTACAGCGCCATCTTGATATTAAAACAATTTGTGGTCAGGCGTCTTATCCTAATATTTTAGAAGCCGCGGATATTCGTCATATGGATATGGTAATTGCTGTTACCAAGTCTGACGAAGGTAATATGCTCGCCTGTCAAATGGCACACACACTTTATCAGGTGGAAAAAAAGATTGCGCGCGTTCGTACCGCTGAATATTTGCATAGAAAAGAATTGTTTTCTGATGACGCTGTGCCAATTGATTTTGTGATTACACCTGAAGGGTTGGTTACCAACTACATTAAGCGCGTGGTGGAAGAGCCAGGTACCGAACAAGTGTTTGAGTTTGAAAATGGACTGGTGCAATTGGTTGAAACTCGTGCCTACGCTGGCACACCTATTGTTGGCAATCCCATTAAAGAGTTGCACAAACATCTACCGAAAATTCATATGCGCATTGTGAGTTTATATCGCAATGGAAGAGCTATTCCAGCTTATGGCGATACAGTCATTAAAGACGGCGATCGGGTTTATTTTGTGACTGAAAAAAGCAGTGTTTCTAAGGTTTTAAAAGAGTTTAGACGTTTGGATAAGCCTTATAAAAATATCATTATTGCAGGTGGCGGGCGTATTGGCCTAAATTTGGCCAAACACTTAGAAGCAAATCATCATGTGCGCATCATTGAAATGAACCAGGATCGGGTTAAAAAAATTGCGGATGAGTTAGATAACGTTTTGGTACTTCGAGGCAATGCTTCTGATGAGGAATTATTATTAGAAGAAGGCATTGAAAATACTGACTTATTTTTGGCGCTAACTGACTCTGATGAAATAAATGTAATTGTATCTATTTTGGCTAAACGCCTTGGGGCGCATAAAACCATTGCCTTAGTTAAACGTAATGTTTATGAAGATTTGGCTGAGCAAAGTGAAGATGTAGATATGGTGATTTCACCAGACCAGATTACCACCAGTGGTATTTTGGCGCATATTCGTAAGGGAGATACCATGATGGTGCACTCTTTGCGCCAAGGAAAATCAGAGGCTATCGAAGTGATTGTTCATGGCGACAAAGACCACTCAGAAGTGGTGGGTAGAGCGATTGAGCAAATCAAATTGCCAGATGGCGTGGTGGTGGGTTCAATTGTACGAGATGATAAAGTAATTATGGGTTCAAGGAAGCTGGTGATTGAAGAGGGTGATCATGTCCTTTTGGTGCTAACAGATGTGAATAAAATTCATGAAGTTGAGCGAATGTTTGCTGGCTATTAAGATTAAATCAGGATAATTTATGCAATTTAGTATTGTTTTTAAAACGATTGGTCTGCTGCTAATGGTTTTTAGTTTGACCCAACTTCCTCCTATTGTTGTTGATGTCATTTATCAGCAACAAGAAACCTCATCATTTTTGGCAGCTTTTGCCTTAACGCTAATCAGTGGATTGTTGCTTTATCTACCATTTAGAAGCTCAACCAAGGATTTTAGAATTCGTGAAGGGGTATTGGTTGTTGTTAGTTTTTGGTTTGTTTTGTCTTTGTTTGCTACCACGCCATTTTTACTCTCAGAATCTTTGCGTATGAGTTTCTCAGATGCATTTTTTGAATCTATGTCGGGTCTAACCACAACTGGAGCAACCGTTTTATCAGGACTGGATGATTTGCCAATGGCGATTTTGTATTATCGCCAACAGCTGCAATGGCTAGGTGGTATGGGTATTATTGTGTTAGCGGTCGCTATTTTACCAATGCTGGGTGTGGGCGGCATGGAGCTCTATCATGCAGAGTCTAGTGGCATTTCAAAAGAGCGACTCACTCCAAAACTCACTCAAACTGCCAAGGCGTTATGGAAGATTTATTTGAGCTTCACGCTTGTTTGTGCACTGGCTTATTATTGGGCGGGCATGAACATTTTTGACGCAATTGGGCATAGTTACTCCACCGTTGCAATTGGCGGTTTTTCCACACATGATTTATCCATTGGTTATTTTGACTCGGTCATGATTGAATCAGTGGCCATTGTATTTATGTTTTTAGCAGCCATTAATTTTTCTTTGCATTTCTTTGTATGGCGCAAGAAAAATATTTTAGAATTTTTTAAAGATTCTGAATTTAAAACTTACTTATTATTGCTAAGCGTGTTAACGTTTTCAGTAACGGTTTATTTGTGGAATTCAGGGTATTATCAAACCGCAGAAGGCGCATTTAGGTACGGTATTTTTCAAAGTATTTCAATAGCAACTACTACAGGATTTGCCTCGGCTAATTTTTCACTTTGGCCATTAATACTGCCTGTTTTGTTAATTTTTGCTAGTTTTATTGGTGCGTGCGCAGGTTCAACCGGTGGCGGTATTAAAGTGGTAAGAGTGCTGTTAATGTTTAAGCTGGCCATGAAAGAAATTAAAAAGTTTATTCATCCCAATGCTCAAATCAACATTAAGCTTAATCAACGTAGTGTTGCTGAAAGTACACTGGTCTCAGTTTGGGGTTTTTTCTCACTCTATGTTATCGCTTTTATTTTGATCATGGTCGCGCTCATGTTTACTGGCATGGACCAAGTAACAAGCTTTTCAGCAACCGCTGCTAGTATGAATAATTTAGGCCCGGGCTTAGGCGATGTGGCTGAAAACTATGGCGCCATTAGTGAAAGTGCCAAATGGATTTTGAGCTTTTCAATGCTGTTAGGACGCCTAGAAATCTTAACGCTTATGGCACTACTACATAAAGCTTTTTGGCGTTTTTAAAATATAATTAATATTTTTACTTAGAAATTATTCAACCACAATATTGTAATTGGGTAGCGCCGCTAGCAGTTGTTTGCCATAAAATTTGGTGGTTAGACGGTTGTCAAAGATAGTGATCTTCCCGGTATCATTTTCGGTGCGAATTAGTCGTCCGCAAGCTTGAATCAGTCTAAGTGAAGCATCAGGCAGAGAGATTTCCATAAATGGATTGCGATTTTGAGATTGCAGATAATCCGCCAAGGTTTTGTCAATCGGCGAAGTGGGTACGCTAAATCGCAGTTTAACAATCACCACATGCGTTAAATTATCACCTTTAAGGTCAACCCCTTCGGCAAAGCTATCGAGCCCAAAAATAACACTGCCTTTACCTTGCTTGCGTAATGCCACGTGTTTTTCTAAAATGGTTTTCTTTGGGTATTCGCCTTGGGTGAATAAATCACAGTCTAATTTATCCTCAACCATGTCCGCCACTATTTGCATTTGTTTGTTAGAAGCAAAAAGCACTAAAGAGCCTTCTTCGGTGTTTAATCGCTTAAGTAGCTGGCTGGCCACTTCTTGAGTATGGTCATAAACTTGGGTGGGGCTGGCTTTGAACTTGGCGATGATGAAATTGACCTGATCAAATGTAAATGGCGATGGCAGGCGTAAATATTGATTGTTAGCCTTTATAAGGCCAAGCTGTTTATTCAGTCGATCAAAACTGCCAAGCGATGATAAGGTTGCTGAAGTAAGAATAACCCCCGAGGCTTTAGACCAAATAAGCGCTTCTAGATTGTTAGAAATATCAGTTTGGGCGCTGAACAAGCTGTAGTTGGTTTTTTTATTAGCTAGCGTGTTTTTTTCAATCCATCTGGAATGTGGAGATTGGGTGCTATCGTCACTTTTTAAAAAAGAGGAAAGCAGTTCCACAATACTTGAAAGGTGTTGTTCGCACTCGCCACTTGCGGTATTGATAGAATCTGTGACACCTTTATCCAACACTTTTATTTTTAAATAATCGCCCCAAGATTCTCTAAGTGCACAAAATTTATTTTGGATATTGCCAATTGAAATGAACAGATTTTTGCTAATATCCTTGATAGATGAATCAACCACGCCTTGGTCAAACAAATGAATATCTTCATCAAAATCTAGAGTTTTGAGTAATGTGCTGAGATCAGATATATAATCATCAATTTGCTTGATGTTAATGTCAGGCACATCTTGCTCGGTGAGTTTGCAAATTTGATCACTCACACCCTTGGCTTGGCGAATACTGGTTTTGATAAACTCAGTGCCCGTACTTAGTGAAAAATGCGATAGCGCCTTGCTACTTAAATGGTGTGCCTCATCAAAAATAAAGATCGAGTCATCGACATCTGGGAGCACGGTATTGCCTGTGGCTAAATCGGCTAATACTAAATCATGATTGGCAACAATGACATCAGCCTTGGTGATTTGTTTTCGAGCTTTGAAAAACGCGCAATCTTGGTAGAATTCACAGCTTTTGGCGTTACAAGTAAAGCGATTACAACTAATCTTTTGCCACATGGCATGATCAGGTGCACGCATCAAATCATCAATCTCACCGTTCCATTTTTTGGCCGAATAATCCTCTAGTAGCTCACCCATCTCTTCAAGTTGATATTTGCCTGGTGGTTCGTCAAATAACAAGTTAGTATCAAAAAGTGTATTTTCTGCGGCACTATCTTCACATAAATTAATCAGGTTTCTAATGCAAACGTAGCGAGATCTGCCTTTGACTAATGCGTATTCAAAATCAACCGTGCAGTATTTTTGCGCTTTGGGAATATCTTTAAGTAGTAGTTGCTCTTGCAAGGCAACATTCGCACTCGAAACGATCAGTTTCTTTTTATTGGCTTTGGCAATGGGAATGCTACTGAGTAAATAGGCATAAGTTTTGCCTGTGCCTGTGGGTGCTTCCACGCATAAGATTTTGTTGGAGTCTTGATAATCGCCACTCAGTGTTTTGGAGATTTCCGCAATCATTTTATTTTGTGAAGGGCGCACGCTAAAATCTGACATATCAGACTTTAAAGCAATAAACGAATCTCGTATTTGAGCTTTAAGCTCGTCAGATAACACTAGGATTTGCGCGCTAATGATAAATCACACAACAGAATCAATGCCTCTTTGTAAGGAGATGGTTCGATACTGGTTAGTGAAGCTTTGGCTAAGTCTGCAGATTTTTTAGCTTGTGCTCGCGTGTAGCCAAATGCATCGACCGATTGCAATATGTGCACCACATCGGCAATATTGCTGTTATCGGCATTATTAATTGCCTCCTCTAATAATTGCTTATCTGCGCCTGATGTATGGGCCAATGCGTAAATCATCGGTAGGGTGGTTTTACCCTCAGCAAGATCGTCTCCCACTTCTTTGCCCATGGTTTCGCTATCAGATTCATAGTCTAGAACGTCATCAATAATTTGGAAAGCGTTGCCCAAATGTAGGCCGTAATCTTTGAGGGCTTGTTCTTGAGTGCTATCGACTTCAGAAAGAATACCGCCGATTTGTGTCGCTGCTTGAAAAAGCACAGCAGTTTTACGTTCTATCACTTGATAATATTCCGCTTCTGTTAGATCAGCATTCTGGCAATTTAGCAATTGCAACACCTCTCCCTGGGCAATTTCATTAGTGGCTTTAGAAAGGATTTTCATAATCTTCATTGAGTCAGGTTCAACCATCATTTCAAAAGCTCGTGAATATAAAAAATCACCCACCAAAACACTAGCAGCATTACCCCAAACTTCATTGGCCGTGTCTTTGCCTCGACGTGTGGCTGATTCATCTACAATATCGTCATGTAGAAGAGTAGCAGTATGAATAAGTTCGATGACGACAGCCATTAGTCGGTGATGTTTGCCCTGATAGTTGGTTGCTCGAGCGCATAAGAGTAGTAATAGTGGGCGCAGGCGTTTTCCACCAGCGCTGATAATATAGCTACTCATTTGATTAATCAGGGCCACATTCGAGCTTAGACGAGCATGAAGCAGGGCGTCAGTTTGTTCTAAGTCTTCTTTGAGTAGTGTCTGAATATCGTCAAAATTTTTCATGCAATTATTTTAATCCATTTGCCAGTAAATATACTTCTTTAGAGCGTGCTCTTGAGGCTTTTGGTTTGCGAATAATCACCTTATTAAAAGTTGCCCTGCAAGATTTGACATACTCATCAAAGCCAGCACCTTGAAAAACTTTAATAAAAAAAGTGCCGTTTGGCGTCAGGGTTTTAACAGCCATATCTAAGGCAAGTTCGCATAAATACATAGATTTAGGGAGATCAACTGAAAGTTGTCCGCTCATATTGGGCGCCATATCACTAAGGACAACATCAATTTTTTTGCCAGCGGTTAGCGTTAGTAGTGCTTCATAGACTGAGTCATGGGTAAAGTCGCCACAGAGGAAATCAACCCCATCAATTGGTTCAATATCTAAGATGTCACTAGCAATAACTTGTCCGTTATTACCAACCATGGTAGCTGCTACTTGACTCCATCCACCTGGCGCTGCACCTAAATCAAGTACTCGATCACCAGGTTTAATAAATTTATCCTTCTCAACAATTTCAGTCAGCTTGTAAACAGCTCGAGAGCGATAACCTTCTTTTTGAGCTTTTTTTACATACTCATCGCTCAAGTGTTCACTCATCCAACGACCTGAAGAACTTTTTTTAGCCATAATCTTAAGTGATTGATTCACATTAATAAATCATAATATTATAGGAGAGTTAGGGGATAATAGTGTCTTTTTCGAATCTTCCTCAAACGCATGAACACTAAACTTAGAAATATCGCTATTATTGCCCACGTTGACCACGGTAAAACTACTTTGGTTGATAAACTATTGGAGCAATCAGAAACATTTGATGAGCGCTTTGAGTCAACCGACCGTATGATGGATTCTAACGATCTTGAAAAAGAGCGTGGCATTACCATCTCTTCTAAGAATACTGCCATTAAATGGAAAGATTACCATATTAATATTGTTGACACCCCGGGACACGCCGATTTTGGTGGTGAAGTTGAGCGTGTATTATCAATGGTTGATTCGGTGTTGTTGCTAGTTGATGCGCAAGAAGGTCCAATGCCACAAACACGATTTGTGACGAAAAAAGCCTTCGATCAAGGTCTAAGCCCGATTGTTGTTATTAATAAGATTGATAAAGATGCGGCTAGACCTGATTGGGTTATCGACCAAGTATTTGACTTATTTGACCAGCTTGGCGCAACCGATGAGCAGCTTGATTTCCCAATTATTTATGCTTCAAGTATTAACGGTTATGCCACACTAGAAGACGGCGTTCGCGAAGGTGATATGCTGCCAATGTTTGAAACAATTGTGGAAAAAGTAGCCGCACCAGAAGTAGATATTAACGCACCATTGCAAATGCAAATTACCGCACTTGATTATTCATCATTTGTAGGCGCTATTGGTATTGGTCGTGTTACGCGTGGTACGATTAAGAAAAATCAGCAAGTGGTTGTTGTGGGCGCTGATGGCGTTGAAAGAAAAGCCAAGATTGCTAACTTACAAGGATTTTTAGGTTTGGATAAGGTGGATATTAATTCATCTGAAGCAGGTAATATTGCTTGTATTACAGGTATTGAAGGCATTTCAATTTCTGACACTATTTGTGATCCGGAAACCATCGAGGCGCTACCACCACTCAGTGTTGACGAGCCAACAGTATCCATGGCATTTAGAGTTAATGATTCGCCATTTGCCGGCCAAGATGGTAAGTTTATTACTTCTAGAAATATTCGTGATCGTCTTGATAAAGAATTAATTTACAACGTAGCACTACGTGTTGAAGACACAGCAGATCCATCTGAGTTTTTAGTTTCAGGCCGTGGTGAATTGCACTTATCAGTGCTAATTGAGACCATGCGTCGTGAAGGTTTTGAGTTGGCTGTGGGTCGTCCGCAAGTAATTCTTAGAGAGATTGATGGTGTTATTTGCGAGCCGTTTGAAGATTTAAGCATTGATGTTGAGTCTCAGCATCAAGGCACAGTCATGGAAAAATTGGGCGAGCGTAAAGCCGAGCTTACCAATATGGAGCCTGATGGGAATGGCCGTGTTAAGCTTGACTTTAATATCCCAGCACGTGGTTTGATTGGTTTTAGAACTGAGTTTTTAACAGCCACAACTGGTACTGGCTTAATGAACTCAACGTTTGATGAATACAAGCCACAAAAACCAGGTGATATTGGTCAGCGTTCGAACGGCTCGCTCATCTCAATGAACCAAGGTAAGGCAGTTGCTTATGCTATCTTTAACTTGCAAAAATCGGGCAAATTCTTTGTAGAGCATAATACCGACGTGTACGAAGGTATGGTTGTGGGTATTCATGCACGCGATAAAGACTTAGTGATTAATGTAATGAAGGGTAAGCAGCTGACTAACGTTCGTGCTTCGGGTACGGATGAGGCGGTATCGCTAACGCCAGCTATCAAGCTAGATCTTGAGCAAGCTTTAGAGTTTATTGATGATGATGAGTTGGTAGAAGTAACACCAAACTTTACCCGTATTCGTAAGCGTTTATTAAAAGAAGTTGAGCGTAAACGCGCACGATAAAAAATCTTGATGGCTTGAGTTTAAACTTTTTTTAAGCTTGGGTATACTGTTGCACTATGAATGGTTTTCTTGAATTTTTAGTTAAGCAGAAAAAGCTAGCGCTGGTGTTTACCATCAGTGTCATTGCACTCGGATTACTTAGTCTTAATAATATACAGCGTGATCAATTTCCAGCAGTGGATTTTGAAATTATGTCTATTGTTACTAGCTATCCAGGGGCATCTCCAGAAGATGTTGAGCAAAATATTACTAATGTCATTGAAGATGAGCTTAGTGATATTTCAGGTATTGATAAATTTACCTCAACCTCGCGCGCAGGCACTTCTTCGATTGTGGTAACACTCTCGCAAGATGTAAGCGATTTATCTGAACTCAAACAAGAAATTCGTAACGGTGTTAATCGCATTAAATCATTACCTGAAGAAGTGGTGGATTTGCCTCGGGTAACTGATTTTAAAACCTCTAGAAAAAGCATTCTTAAAATTAGCTTAGGTAGTGAGAGTTTAAGCTATGCACAGCTTCGAGATGTGGTGGATGGTGTGGCTAAGTCAGTGGCCTTGATTGAAGGGGTTTCAGAGGTGGCTAAGCAAGGCTATTTGGATAAAGAGATTCAAATACATATTGACCCAGAAAAGCTTTATCAGTACGAGCTCTCTCTGCCGCAAGTTATGAGCGCTATTAGCCAGCGTAATCAGCGTTATACCGTGGGCAGCAATCATCATCAACAGCATGAAAAAACCATTGTTGTCTTGTCCAAATTTGACGCTGCAACGGATGTTGGTGAAGTGATTGTTAAGTCTACTTTTGAAGGTTTGGTGGTAAGACTTAAAGATATTGCCGTGGTGGAGTCTGGCAATGTTGAAGAAAAGTCCATTGTGCGAGTGAATGGTAAAAAAGGCTTTATTCTTCAAGTTAAAAAACAAGCGCAAGCTGACGTTATTACTACGGTTGATTTGGTTAAAGCACATATGGATAAAACCCGTGCCAAGTACAACGATCAGTTGGATATTTTTTATTCGTCTGATTTATCTAAATATGTACGCAATCGATTAGATATTGTCACTAACAACGGCTTAATTGGATTACTGTTGGTATTGGTGGTTCTCGGCGCATTTTTATCATTTAAAACAGCTTTTTGGGTAGCAGTTAGCTTGCCAGTTAGTTTACTTGGTACAGTAGCACTGCTCGGCGTTACAGGCGAGACGATTAATTTAGTCTCACTGGCGGCGATGATTTTAGTGCTCGGTATTGTGGTGGATGACTCGATTATTGTGGCGGAAAGTATCCATCACTACAAGCAAATGGGCGAGAATAAATTTCAATCTGCCGTTCACGGTTTTAAGCGAGTGATTATGCCTGTGGTCACCACTATTTTAACAACCGTGCTGGCATTTTCTTCCATGTTTTTAATGGAAGGCACGATGGGTAAATTTATTTATGTAATTCCTTTAGTGGTTATTTTTGCGCTGAGTTTGTCATTTTTAGAAGTGTCACTCGCCTTGCCTGCACATTTAGCTGGCTCAAACGAGAAGCAAAAAAAACACAATTGGTTTGAATATTTTGAAGATAAATTTGAGCAGTTTTTAACTAAGGTGTTAAAACTTCGCTACATTGTGATCGGCCTATTTAGTGTGTTACTGGTGTTTTCGTTGATTTTTGCCAGTACACAAATGAAGTTTACCTTGTTTCCTTCGGTGGGCGTGGATACTATTAATGCGCGCCTAACTATGAATGTTGGTTCTTCGCTAGCCAATACCGAAGCCAAGGCTCAGCAAGTTGAGGCATTAATTATCCAGACGGTAGGCGATGATTTGTTATCAGTTACCACTGATGTGGGTAAATATTTTAGCCATAAGGCAAAATTTACCATTGAGTTGTTGCCATCTTCACAACGTGATCGAGACTCAAAAGCCATTTTAAAAGCGCTAAAAGCTAATGCTAAAGAAATTGATCAAGTGGAGAAGTTGAAATTTTCTGTAAAACGCCCAGGTCCGCCGCAAGGTGAAGATGTGGAAATTAACTTAATTAGTCAAGTAGATGGTGAAAATCAGCAAGCGGCTGATAAATTAGAGCAAATTTTACTCAATCTTAATGGCGTTGATAATGTTCAGCGTGATGATGAACCAGGAAAAGATCGTATCGAAGTAAAGCTTGATTTTGAAAAAATGGCTCGTCTTGATATTGATTTTTCAACCGTTAATCGCTATCTTCGCGCAGCTTTTACTGGTATTGATGTCACTAACATTCGTGAAGGGCAAAACGATATTAATTTTCGAATTTACCTAGGAGGTTTGCAGCAATCAGAAGCTTTTATAAGATCTTTAAAAGTGATCAATCAAAAGGGTCGAGTTGTACCTTTGGCTAACTTCTCTAGTATTCGTGAAATTGTCGGTGAGCCAGATTTTAACCATTACAACGGCCTTAGATCTATTTTGCTAAGCGCTAGTATTGATGATGAAAAAACCAGCACTAGCGAGGTGATGGAGGCTGCTTTATCTCAACTTGAGTTAGAGGCCAATTTTCCATCAGTTCGTGCGATTTCAGAGGGCGGTGCAAAAGAAACCATGAAATCCATGGACAGCTTTAAGCAGGCGTTTGTCATGGCAGTTTTTGGCATATTTTTGCTATTGGTGTTGTTGTTTAACTCCTACACCCAGCCATTACTCATTCTTAGCGCTATTCCGTTTTCAGTGATCGGTGTTATTTGGGCATTTTTCCTGCACTCAGAGGCACTCAGCTTTTTTGCCATTTTGGGTGTTTTGGCGCTAGTTGGCGTGATTGTTAATGATTCATTGGTGTTGGTTTCACATTTAAATTATTTAAAGAAAAAAGCGCTTGATAAGATGTCAATTCATCAATGGATCGTCAAAGGTACTAGAGATAGATTGCGCGCTGTTGTATTAACGAGTCTGACCACATTGGCGGGTATTATTCCATTGGCTTATGGCATCGGTGGTATAGATCACCTCTTGCAACCGATGGCGCTTGCACTCGGCTACGGATTGCTATTTGGTACGCTAATGACACTAGTATTGCTACCATGTTTGTATTTAATCAATGTGGAATTTATCGATTGGTTTGAAAAATTCAAAAACAAACTAAAAAACACTTAATTTTACATATTTTTCTATTCAAAAATTTAGGATTTTTTTAAAATCGTACATTTAGTTGTGGTTTTTTTTAAAAAATCCAAAATAAATTCACTTTTATTACGAAAACACTCTTAAAAACCCTTGTTTTTGGCTATAAATTCAATTTTTTGGCGTTTTTGTGGTACTTTTGAGTAAGAAAGACTGATAAAAAAGCACGATTAAAAAAATTGGAAAATTTTCTTAATTGCGTTATTTTTGTACTTTGATCAGCTTTATTTATTTTGCAGCGCTTGACGAATAAGCTCTTCTGTTGATAGCGTATCATCCTTAATAGCACTAAGCATTTTTTCAGCTTCTTTGGTTTTAAAGCCAAGCGCCTGTAAAGCCTGAGCCGCTTTTTGAGTGTTTGGATTAATGTTGGCACTGGCGGTAATTACTTGATGATTTGAGCCTTGCAATTCAAGTTTAGCTAGGCGATCTTTAAGCTCAACAATAAGCTTTTGTGCGGTTTTCTTGCCAATACCTGGGGTTTTGGCGAGTAAGGTATCGTCTTCATTAGCAACGGCATTCATCAATGATGCAATGTTGAGATGCGAGAGAATAGCCAGCGCAACTTTTGGCCCAACACCATTTACACGTATTAGCTCTCTAAAGAGGGTTTTTTCATCTTGAGAAATAAAGCCGTACAAGGTTTGAGCATCTTCTTTAACGTGGAAATGTGTATGCAGTGAGAGCTCTGTACTCTGACCCATTTCATAAAAACTCGACATCGGACACAGTATTTCATAGCCAATACCACCGACTTCTAACAGCACTTCAGGTGGGTTTTTTTCTAAAATTTTTCCAGTTAGGCGACCAATCATATTTTCTTATTTTTTTTCACACCTGTATTCAATGCTAGAATGAAATTAGTTTAACCAAGTGTATTTTTGGAAATACTTTTGCTCAAATGATTTTATCTCATCTTGGTATTGTAGCGTTAATCCAATATCGTCTAGGCCATTGATTAGGCGACGTTTACGCTCTGCATCGACCTCAAAAGTGTAGTTTTTATCATTAGCATGAATGTTTTGTGATTCAAGATCAATGGTTATCTCGCCTTTAAAGGCGAACAATTCATCCAAAATATCATTACTTTGAACGATGGGTAAAATGCCATTTTTAAAACAATTGTTGTAAAAAATATCAGCAAAACTTGGGGCAATAATGGCTCTAAAGCCATAATCTTCTAGTGCCCACGGCGCGTGCTCTCTAGATGAACCGCAACCAAAGTTTTCACGGGCTAATAGAATTTGTGCCCCTTGGTATTCGTCTTTATTTAAAACAAAATCTGGATTAAGTGGACGTTTTGAATTATCCATGCCCACTTCGCCATGATCTAGATAGCGCCATTCATCAAATAAATTAGGACCAAAGCCAGAACGTTTAATTGATTTTAAAAATTGCTTAGGAATAATGGCGTCGGTATCAACATTTGCACGGTCAAGTGGTGTAGCAATTGATGTTAGGGTTTTAAAAGCTTGCATTATTTTACCTCCGAAAAATGACCAGCAATGGCACTCGCCGCCGCAATAGCAGGACTCACCAAATGAGTGAATGAGCCTTGACCTTGGCGACCTTCAAAGTTGCGATTTGAGGTGGAAGCACAGCGCTCGCCAGGCTCAAGTTTATCTGCATTCATTGCCAAACACATTGAACAGCCCGCTTCGCGCCATTCAAACCCCGCATCCGTAAATATCTTATCCAAGCCTTCTGATTCCGCCTGTTGTTTAATTAGGCCAGAGCCAGGCACAACTAAGGCTAGTTTGATGTTGTCAGCCACATGATTGCCTTTGGCAACAGCAGCTGCTACGCGCAAATCCTCAATACGAGAGTTAGTACAAGAGCCGATAAAAACCTTATCGATAGTAACCGTGTTAATCGGTGTATTGGCTGTTAGGTGAATATAATCAAGTGCATTACGAATACCTTCCGCCTTAACAGAATCAGATTCTTGAGTTGGATCTGGCGTACTGCCATCAACCGCAATAACCATCTCAGGAGAGGTACCCCATGTTACTTGTGATTTGATATCTTGCGCATCAATACTAACTACTTGATCAAAGTGCGCACCTGCATCAGAATGCAGTGTGCTCCAATAGCTAAGCGCTTGATCCCACTCATCGCCTGTTGGCGCCATTGGACGACCTTTAACGTATTCAATGGTTTTATCATCGACTGCTACCATGCCTACGCGAGCGCCTGCTTCAATGGCCATATTACAAAGAGTCATGCGACCTTCGATACTTAAATTTTGAATGGTTGTGCCCGCAAACTCAATGGCAAAACCTGTACCGCCTGCAGTGCCGATTTGACCAATAATGTAGAGTGCCACATCTTTGGCGCTGACGTGTGCGTTTAGTTCGCCATTGACTTCAATTTTTAAATTTTTAGATTTAGCTTGCCATAAACAGCCTGTTGCCAAAACATGTTCTACTTCTGAGGTGCCGATTCCAAATGCCAATGCACCGAGTGCACCATGAGTTGAGGTATGCGAATCGCCACAAACAATACTCATACCTGGCAGGGTAGCGCCTTGCTCAGGGCCAACCACATGAACAATTCCTTGACGAATATCATTCATGTGAATTTCATTAATACCGAACGTTTCACAGTTTTTGTCTAGTGTTTCGATTTGCAATTTAGAGATTGGATCCTGAATACCACTCACACCGCTTGAGCGCTCAGTTGTTGGCACATTATGATCAGGTACAGCAATACTGGCTTGCGTGCGCCACGGTTTTCTATTGGCCATCTCCAGGCCTTCAAATGCTTGTGGGGAAGTGACCTCGTGAATAAGTTGTCTGTCAATATAGATTAGGGCTGTATTTGCCTCTTCTCGCACCACGTGAGCGCTCATTAATTTGTCGTAAAGTGTTTGTGGCATAAATCGATTGAAACCTTGCTAAAATAGCTATTTTACATTTTCTTTATTCAGTATATGTGCGGTATTTGCGGACAATTAAGATTTGACAATCAAGCAGTTGCTTCTCAGGATTTAAATACCATGATGCAAAAGATTGCACGTCGTGGACCTGATGCATCTGGCGAATGGCTGCACGAGCAAGTTGGTTTTGGTCATCAGCGTTTGAGTATTATTGATTTATCAAATTTTGGTGCACAACCCATGGTGGATAAGACGCTAGATTTGGTGCTGGTTTTTAATGGCACGATTTATAACTACAAATCTTTGCGCGCAGATTTAATTAAACAAGGTTATGAGTTTTTCTCACATTCAGACACTGAAGTCATTATCAAGGCGTATCACCATTGGGGTGAGGATTGCGTACTACATTTAGATGGCATGTTTGCCTTTTGTATTTGGGATAAGTCACAACAGCATTTATTTGTTGCACGTGATCGTATGGGTATTAAACCTCTGTATTTTAATTTAACCGACAAGGCTTTTAGTTTTGCTTCAAGCACTCAATCATTGATTGCTATTGGTGCAAATACTGATATTAATTCTGTGGCTTTGCAACAACAACTTTCTTTACATGCAGTCGTTCCAGCGCCAAACACGATTTTAGAAGGGGTTAAAAAAATTAAACCTGCCACTACTTTGGTGATTAAACCAAATGGTACTATTCAAGAAAAAACTTATTGGCAGCCCAAAGCACAGCGACCCGCCATTGCCTTGTCGAATGATGAGTATATTGAACGCACACATGAGCTTCTTAGTCAAGCGGTGCTTAAGCGTATGGATGCAGCTGATGTGCCGATTGGCGTTTTGTTGTCTGGCGGGCTAGATTCTTCATTATTGGTGGCTTTACTGCATGAGGCAGGGCATAAAGATATTCGTACTTTTTCAATTGGCTTTGAAGATATTGATGATGAAGCTGGTTCAGAATTTGAATACTCAGATCAAATTGTAGATAAATTTAACACGTGCCATGAAAAATACGTGGTGAGCAATTCTCAAGTTTTGCCAAGATTGGGTGAGGCGGTGGCCAACATGAATGAGCCAATGGTTGGCCAGGATTCAGTGGCATTCTATTTGCTTTCAGAACAAGTGTCAAAGCACATTAAAGTGGTGTTATCTGGTCAAGGTGCCGATGAAGCTTTTGCTGGATATTTTTGGTATCCGCGTATGCAGGCAGAGTCAGGTAGCGAGGTTGAGCGTTTTTCTAAGCATTATGTTGATCGTCCCTATGAGGAATATTTGCAAACAGTTAATAAAAAATACCATTCAGGCAATCATACGCAAAATTGGCTTAATAAAGAATTTGCTAAAGCTAATGCTGATGAATTTATGGACAAGGTATTCCGCACCGATATTACTCGTTTAATTGTTGATGATCCTGTTAAACGAGTTGATAATATGACGATGGCATGGGGGCTAGAGGCACGCGTACCATTTATGGATTATCATTTGGTTGAACATGCATTAAGTATGCCGCCGAGTTTAAAGATGAACGAGGAGGGTAAGCATCCGCTGAAACAAATCTCTAGAGGATTGTTACCTGACAGTGTGATTGACCGAAAGAAAGGGTATTTTCCAATGCCAGCACTCAAATATGTTCGTGGTGAATTTTTAGATTTTATGGCCGATATTCTAACCTCTAGTGCTTGTATTAATCGTGGGGTGTTTGATCAAACTTTTGTACAAAAAGTGATCAACAAACCAGAACAATACATGACTGCACTTAACGGCTCACGTCTTTGGCATTTGGCACTACTTGAGCTTTGGCTGCAAACCAACGTAGATCGAAAATAGGGTGACAGGCAAGGCCTATCACCCAAGAATAATACAATGATACGCATGCTCGATGCGGATGTGGCATAGGAAAAAATATTGATGAGTAAAATAATTATTTATACCGATGGCGGCTGTAGAGGTAATCCTGGCGTTGGTGGTTGGGGTGTTTGGTTAAGATATGGTGATCACGACAAGAAGCTAAAAGGCGGGGAAAAGAACACCACAAACAATCGCATGGAGTTATTGGCAGCCATTAAAGCATTGGAAGCGATTAAATCTAAGGATATTTCTATTGACTTGTTTACCGATTCTAAGTATGTCATGCACGGTATTAATGATTGGATTAAAGGCTGGAAAGCCAAAGACTGGAAGACAGCTGCTAAAAAGCCGGTTAAGAATGTTGATCTATGGCAACGCCTTGATAAACTTAATAGCACGCATTCGGTACATTGGCATTGGGTTAAAGGACATAGCGGCAATGAAGGTAATGATATGGCGGATGAATTAGCCAATCAAGCGATGGATAGTTTGGTTTAATTTGTAGATCGG
>JAHZJR010000086.1 GCA_022600805.1 Pseudomonadota bacterium | reverse complement strand
TCTTAAAGTTATCAGCAGCTTGTAGCGCTTTATTTGTATCATCATAAACACCTATAGTGTTTCTTTGATTTATTAAATCTACTTGCATATCCATTGCAGCTTGTCTACCTGCAACTGAATTCATAGTTCTAACATTATTCTGATTTACTGTATTAATAGTTCTAGCAATATCTTTTAATGTATTTCCTTGTATGTTTGAATTAGCAATTGCTGCAGATCCACCTGCTGTTCCTAATGCATTGGCCACTGTATTTTGAGCACCTAATGATGCATTAACACCATTTCTAAAATCATCCAATACATAATCTATTTTAACAGGAGCCATATCAGGTCTCCATGGTAAATATAAATTATCATCAGTTAAGTTAAGTGCTTGAAGATTATTTACATCTTGAATCCACCAATCTGTTTGTGGATTAGGAGCTTTATTTACATTTGGTATTTTATAATCCACCTTTTCTTTAATAAGAGGATCTGCATCTAATATAACTGTTTCACTGTCTGGTTTAGCTACATCTAAGAATTGATTTAAAGTGTTATTACCATAAAAGCCATCTGCTTTTGAAATACTATTATCTATAAGCCAATTTGTTTTCTGATTAGGTCCTTCTGCTCTATAAGATAAATAAGGAATTTCATAATCTTTATCTGCTATAGCAAGTGTTTGAAAAAATATTTGATTTAATTTAGTATCTTCATCATTAATATTATATCCGGAATACTTATTAAAAAGATCTTGTGAATTTTTATTTTTAACATCTTTATCAAGTTCTTTTGCCATTCTTTCATCTTTACTAGCAGCATCTGAAATAATATAATTATTTTTTTGATAGTCCAAAAACTTTCTAATTGTCTCTTCTTTAGAAGGAATATTTTTAATACCTTGTTTTTGTGCTTCTTGTACAACAGCATTATATGCAAGGTCAACAGTTTTCATCCATTGCGGATCGTTGGATGTAAATAATCTTTCTAACTTATTATATTTATCTACACCTTTTAACTCTTTATCAGAAACCTGTCTTTCAGTTAATTTAATAATAGTTTGACCTTGTGCATTTTTAGTTTTAACAACATCATATCTTCCTGTATTAAGTTTGTTTTGAAACTCTTGACGTTTAGGATGTGTAACTGGTAATGGGTTAGCAGGTATATCTGCGGTCTCTTCTGTTGTCTCTTCTTCAGTACCTACAACTTCAACGCCTTCTGTATCTTCAGGAAAAAGCATAGAACCATATTGGAAAGCATCTTCTTCAGATAATTGTTCCATGCCTTCTTGAGCCATTGGTATTTCTGTGCCATATCTAGCCATGCCTTCTTCCATAACAACCGCTTCATCATCATTATCAACTTGACTCATTAGTTGCTGAAGCATCATTACCTGTGCTTGTCTTTCAGGTGATAACGCTGCCAATGCATCCATTTGTGCTTGTTGCTGAGTTATCTTTTCTACATTCGCTGTAAACTCAATAGGGTTCTCACCTAAAGATACTATATACGGATGAGATGCTAATGGAACACCATCCTGAAATTTTTTCTTTTCTTCTTGTTTAAAAGCAAGTTTAGATAGACCCATGCTATATTTATTCTTCATAAGGTCTACACTTCTTTTTGTTATATCATCTGAATGCTCATCGTTTATAGCATCATATAACTTATTTAGTGGATAATTTTTTGAAATCTTAGCTGGGGTTTTTTTCTTTTTGCTACTTATTCCAAACTCTGCCATCTCCTTTTTGTCAAACTTCATTTTATCTGTATCAGAAAAAACAAATGACCCTTCAGGTAAAAACATTGGAACACCACCTTTAGAATGTCTTGGTCCCTTTATATCATATAAACCAAACTCACCATCATTATTAAGATCTGTTAATACAGTTTCTCCACCCTCTGCTTCTATATTAGCTTCATCTCTAGGTACACCAGATAAACTATATCTTACATCTGCTTGACCTTCTTCATTAAAAGCTACACCAGTATAATAATCTTGTGGTACAGTTACTAAACCGTAATCAGCTTGATCACCTGTAACCATTCCACCATTTTTCATAGTATTTTTTTGAACTACAGTATTATCTTTTAATTCAAAACCTTCTGGTAATTTATTTATTTTTATTTTAGCCATAATTATAAAAAACTTATATCTGCACCTGCTGCAATTAATTTAGCAAGCATATCCGAATCTACTTCAATTTCTCCACCTTCTTGATAAAACTCTTCTTGTTCTACTTCTCTTAACTTTTGCATAAACGCATTTATATCCATACCGGTTTGTGCTTTAGGTAATTCATGAACATATCCTATCTTATCCATTCTAACATGATCTTCATATTTATCAGCTTTATAACCTTTACCTGTTTCAGGATCATACATCATATGAGGTTTAAATTCACCACCCTTTTTCATGTTAGCTTTAATATTTTCTTGAACTTGTGGAGGTAAAGCTCTAAAACCTGGATTGTCTATACCACCACCATATTTAGTTACACCTGATGTATTTCCCATATAAAGTCCTGTAACATAATCTGCTTCAGGTGCATCATAGTCTGGGCCCCTAAATCCTCTTTTATTAGATGGATCTGCTGCAGTTGCATAACTTTGATCAGCTATCAAATTAAAATCTCTTTGTTTTTCCGCTTCTCTATATCTTATATCTCTGTCAAGTTTATTAGACTGATTAAAAATATTAAATGAAAGATCACCAAATTCTCCCATAGCTTCAACTAATCTACTATCCATAAATCTATTAGCAAGACCTTGAAGTTTATTTGTTCTTTCTACTTCAGGAGGTACAAAACCTGTTGGTCCAGAAACATTTGGGTTTCCAAATCCGGTATTAATAAATGAAT
>JAHZJR010000042.1 GCA_022600805.1 Pseudomonadota bacterium | reverse complement strand
GATATTTATTGCCAATCCGAACAATCCAACGGGCACTTTATTGGACGATGAGGCAATTCACAGGTTTTTGTCTCGCGTGCCAAATTCAATTGCGGTAGTGCTTGATCAAGCTTATTTTGAATATTTAGATCAAGATGATTTGGCCGTCAGCTGGCTTAAAGAATTTGATAATTTAATTATTACGCGTACTTTTTCTAAAGCCTATGGTTTGGCAGGATTGCGTGTTGGCTATTCATTATCGAGTAGCAAGATTGCTGATTATATCAATCGTATTCGTCAGCCATTTAATGTTAATTATGTGGCTCAAGTGGCGGCAATTGCTGCACTTGATGACCAGTCGCACCTAGTTCGTTCAGTGATTGCCAACAAAAATGGCTTAAAGCAACTGGCTACTGGTTTTGATAAACTTGGTTTGAGCTATATTCCTTCTGCGGCAAATTTCATTGCTGTTAAAGTCAATGATGCACCGAAGTTATATCAACAATTATTAGCACTTGGTTTTATTGTTCGACCTGTTGAGATGAAAAACTACATAAGGGTGTCAGTTGGCACTTCTAGGGAGATTTCTGATTTTCTTGATGCGCTAGAGTCAGTCTTATGATGAATAAAATTTGTATTATCGGTGTTGGCTTAATTGGCGGGTCCTTTGCAGCAGGTCTAAAGCAAGCCAATCAGGTCAATACAATTGTTGGTTTTGGCAGAAACGAATCAAGCCTAATTAAAGCCCAGAATTTAGGCGTTATTGATGGGTATTCATTGGACATTGCTCAAGCGTTAATTGATGTTGATATGGTGTTAATTGCAACCCCAGTTAACAGTTTTGAATCTGTATTAAATTTAATTAAGCCTCATGTTACTGAGCAAATGATTATTAGTGATGTTGGTAGCACCAAAGGTAGCGTGGTTAATATTGCAAAACAAGTGTTCGGCACAATGCCTGAAAACTTTATTCCAGCACACCCAATTGCTGGCAAAGAGCAAAGTGGTGTTGAAGCGGCAGATGCAACTTTATTTAACAATAAGCGCATTATTATCACCCCTGAAGAAGATGCCAACACAGCTTCTGTTGTTACTGTGAGCGATTTATGGGAAAGTGTGGGCGCTAAAGTTGAGATTATGGCTACTAACAAGCATGATGATTTGTTAGCCATGACTTCGCACTTGCCTCATATGTTGGCGTTTTCTTTAATGGATTATCTGGTTAGTAATAACCCTCAAGCGTGTCATTATGCAGCAGGTGGTTTTAAAGATTTTTCACGCATTGCTTCGAGTGACGCTGTTATGTGGCGTGATATCTGTATTAATAATCCAGATCAAATCGTTAAGCACATTGAAGGTTACCAAGCGCGTTTGGAAAACTTATCTAATTTAATTAAAAATAATCAATCAGAGGCGTTAGAGCAGTTGTTTTCCGAAGCGAAAACTGCTCGAGACGATTGGTTGAAAGACTAAGAAAAAATATGAGTAAATTTATTGCAAGTCCGGCAACAGCGTTGTCGGGAGACTTAAAAGTTCCGGGAGATAAGTCAATCTCTCACCGTTCAATCATGTTAGGGTCTTTAAGCGACGGTGTTACTAAGGTGAGTGGCTTTTTAGAAGGCGAGGATGCTTTGTCAACTTTAAAAGCTTTCCAAGCCATGGGTGTCGAAATTAAGCGTGAAGGTGACAAAGTTACCATTCATGGTGTTGGTATTAACGGTCTAAAAAAACCAGTAGGTCCCCTAGATTTAGGCAATTCTGGCACTTCAATCAGATTAATGTCAGGCATTCTTGCTGCCCAAGATTTTGATTGTGAATTAATTGGCGATGAGTCTTTATCAAAACGCCCAATGGGGCGTGTGATTAACCCCTTGAGTGACATGGGTGCAGTGATTGATAGTGATGAGGGTAAGCCGCCTCTAAAAATTACCGGTGGTCAAAAATTAACTGCTATTCATTATGATTTGCCAGTAGCCTCAGCACAAGTGAAGTCGTGTATTTTGTTAGCAGGGTTATACGCCCAGGGAAATACTTGTGTCACAGAGCCAGCACCAACGCGTGATCATACTGAGCGCATGTTAACTGGACTGGGTTACGAGGTGCAAGTCACTAACAATCAAATGTGTTTGACCGGAGGTGGCTCGTTAACAGCTACTGAAATTCAAGTGCCAAGTGATATTTCATCGGCCGCATTTTTTATGGTGGCAGCAACTATCGCGCCGAAAGCAGACGTAACTTTATTAGGTGTTAATATTAATCCAACTCGCACCGGTGTGATTAATATTTTGCAGTTGATGGGTGCAGATTTAACACTGTTTAATGAGCGTGAAATTGGTGGTGAGTTGTTAGCTGATATCCGCATTCAGTCTTCTGAATTGCAAGGTATCAATATCCCGGAGGAGTTTGTACCATTGGCGATTGATGAGTTCCCTGCGGTGTTTATTGCAGCGAGTTGCGCTAAAGGTGAAACGATATTGACCGGCGCCAAAGAATTGCGCGTTAAGGAATCAGACCGCATTCAAGTGATGGCAGATGGATTAAATATTCTTGGTATTGAAAATGAAGTGCTAGAAGACGGTATTAAAATTCAAGGCGGTGCATTTAAACAACCGACTGCCATGATTGAGTCACATCATGATCATCGTATCTCTATGTCATTTGCTATAGCTTCATTACGCTGTGATTACCCAATTGAAATTAATGGTGTTGACAATGTGATGACTTCCTTTCCAAATTTTGTTGAATTGGCCAATTCAGCCGGCATGAGTATTGTAGAAGTTTAAATACAATAGGTATTAAAAAAGGCGCTCAATGAGCGCCTTTTTTTGATTATAAGCTAATTGCTTAGTAACCACCCTTACGTCTAGTTTCTGGAAGGCCAGCTACTTTACCCGCTTGCTTAGCAGGCCCTTTAGGGAATAGTTTGTATAATGCCTTAGTATCTAGCTTTCCTTCCCAATCAGATTTTAAGCCTTTAACCATGTTGCGCTCGTTTGGTTGATTAGCATTGTTGTTAATGTATTCGTCACGCAGAAAGTTGATTAGTTTAAAGCTGTCAGCAGTTAGCTCAATGCCTTCTTCTGCTGCAAGTTCTTGTGCAATATCTTCATTCCATTCGTTTAAGTCAACTAGGTAACCGTGACCATCTCTTTCTAAATCAGCTAATGCCATTGTATTTCCTCCAATGTGAAAAACTATAAAAAGAAGTTATTATATAATAACAACGTTTTATTGAACCTTTTTTTTCTATGGATATTGAATTATGACACTTGAAAACGCATCACCGTTCTTTGCTTGGGATGTTTCCTCGTATTTAGCTTTATTTTTAATCAGTGCTTTTTTAATTGTGAGCTTGGATTATTTATTTTTTAATAAGGGCGATAAACTACCACATCCAACACCTGATAAAACAGGATTCACTAAATTTATATATTTTGTGATGTTTTTGCGTTTTAATAAAAATGAGAAATACACCAACCGCCCTAAGGTGGTACAGTGGTCGGCAGAATTTTTCCCAGTGTTATTATTGGTATTCATGCTTCGAGGTTTTGTCGTCGAACCTTTTAGAATTCCATCAAATTCAATGATGCCAACCTTGTTAACTGGAGATTTTATTTTAGTATCAAAGTTTGATTACGGCATCACTATCCCCGTGTTAAATCAAAAACTCATTGAGTTTAAAAAACCCGAAAGAGGGGATGCAGTGGTTTTTAGGTACCCTAATTATGAGAAAAATTCAAAATATCAAGGTGCTGATTTTATTAAAAGAGTGATTGGAGTGCCAGGCGATACTGTACTTTATCAGGCGGATCGATTACTGGTTAATGGTGAAAAAATTAACTATGAAAATTTTGAAGATTATCAGGGTGTTGAATCAGGCTCAGAGATGACAGGTTTTAAGCATCAGCGTGAGTTATTGGGAAACAATCCGCATGATATCTTGTTAGATCCGAATCGAACTTCTCAAGGGGTTAAGGCAGTTGTGCCAGAAGGGCATTATTTTGTAATGGGCGATAATCGCTCTCGTAGTAGTGACTCTCGCTTTTGGGGATTTGTGCCTGAAGAGTACATTATTGGCAAAGCTTTTGGTATTTGGATGCACTACGATGATTCGCTTAAATTGGATCGAATTGGCAGTTTTGATTAACTGTTTTGATCAACATAAAACTTGTGTCTAAACGATTAGCCGAGATTTTAGGTTAGAAAAGACTTTAATGAATATGTTTTAAAATGTTGCTGAGCTCATCTTCTGTCTTGTAATGAATAATAATCTTTCCCCTATTACCCGTTGTTTTAATTTCAGTTTTAGAATTAAGCGTTTTTGATAAATTACTCATAAGCTCAGAAATGTGCGGTTCAACTGGAACAATGGTTTTTGTTTTTGGGTTTAATACGCGCTTGACCAACTCTTCTGTTTGGCGTACCGATAAAGACTTTGCAATGACTTGATTAGCCACTATAAGCTGGTCTTCTTGAGTTAGCGGTAATAATGCACGCGCATGACCCATTTCAATCTTGCCCTGGCCCAGTAGTTGTTTGGCGGCTTCCCCTAACTGTAGTAAGCGAATAAGGTTGCTCACACTAGAGCGTGATCGACCAACAACACTAGAGATTTCTTCGTGTGTCATTTTGAAATCTTCAATCAATTGCTGAAGGGCTTTTGCCTCTTCAAGTGGCGTGAGTGATTCGCGTTGAATATTCTCAATCAGGCCAATAGCAAGTGCCACTTGGTCATCAATTTCTCGCACAATAACAGGTACTTCATCTAGCCCTGCAATTTGAGCCGCATGCCAGCGACGTTCACCAGCGATGATTTCGTATTTATCGTAGGTGACTTTTCTAACAACCAATGGCTGAATGACACCTTGAGAGGTAATGGAAGCAGCAAGCTCGTTAAGCGTTTCTGGATCTATATCGTCTCGAGGCTGAAATTTACCGCGCTGAAGACGATTAACATCGAGCATTTTCAGACCATTATTCGAATCTGTATCATCGACACCACTACCCACTTGCCCTAATAAAATATCTAATCCACGACCTAGTTTTGATGTTTTTGTCATAATAATTAATTTATTGATGTTTTTCTTAGCACTTCACTGGCTAAAGAAATATAGGAAATTGCACCCTTAGACGATCTTGCATAGCTGATTGCATCTTGACCAAAACTCGGCGCTTCTGCTAATTTTACATTTCTAGGAACGATAGTTTTAAAGACTTTATGCGAGAAATATTGTTGTAATTGTATAGAAACTTCGTTAGAAAGATTGTT
>JAHZJR010000041.1 GCA_022600805.1 Pseudomonadota bacterium | reverse complement strand
GGTAGTCACGAATATCCTCTAAATACAAATCTCCAAAAGCTACAGTTTCGATATCATCTGCCTGAATCTTTGCGATGAACTCAGTCATGATTTTTTCATAGTCAGCATTTGAGCAAGGATACGGTATTTCGATAATGTGTATCGGCAGTCCAATTTGTTTTGCTTGTTCTTTTAACAACCGTAGTCGTACTGCATGCATAGCAACTCGTTCAAATTTTTGGTTAACCGTTGTAAAAAGACCCAAGAGGTTAATGCTTGGGTCTTTATGCAGCAGGTGCAAGGCATAAGCACTATCCTTGCCACTACTCCAGGATAGCAGGGTGCGTTTAGAATTTATAAGTCAATCCCGCTTTAATGTTACGAGTAAAGCTTGCTGGATATACAACATTACCACCAGTGGAGTTATAGTCGCCTAGCAATGTTGCATGTTTTTTCTTAAACAGATTTTCTATATCTAGAGAAAACTCAACATCTTTGGAGTGGTTGTAAGCATAATTTAAGTCTGTAGAATTAAACGCTTTAGTTTTGTCGGTATTGGTGTTAGAAAAATCCTCCTCTCCAAAGGCTTCACTTCTATATTTGTGTTTAAGAGCTAGCGTTGATTTGTCATCTAGCTTAAATTTAATATTGGCAGCAAGCGTATTTTTTGAAACACCAGGCAATGTCTTGCCGTTAAAACTTCCTCTGTCTTCAGTATTATCTTCAGAATCAATTATCGCATCAACATAACTATAGTTGATGCCTATAGTAGTTTTAAGGTTGACAACATATTTTGAGTCAATCTCAATGCCAGTTTTGTGAGACTTATCTAAGTTTGAATTTGTTCCAAAATCTGATGAATTTTGTTTATGTAGATATATTTCATTATTCAAATTTGAGTGAAACAGTGTTAATTTCGTCTTACTGGCTTGATTGATATAATTAAGACCGATGTTCAAAGTCTTGCTGGTCATTGGCTTAAGAAATCCATCAAATGTATTGTCATAAGTTGGGGCGCCAGTATACTTAAATGCAGTATTTGTGTCATATGCTTGAAATGCTTTGTTATAGTTAGAGAAAATTGATAAATTATCATCTAGATTTTTATTAATTCCAATGTTATACGCTGTTAAATCATGACTTCCTGTTGCAGAGGTTTTGTTATAAAAATAATCAACACTCTCATTTCTATATCCAGCAACATAGCTTGTATCATCTAATGAATGTTTGGCTTGAATAAAATAACCTTTGTTGTCTTTGGTTGTTAACTTATCAAAGGTGGATGAACCGTATGATTTTTCATTTCTTTCACCATAAAGCTTAGAAAATCCACCATCAATAGTTGTGTTGTTATTAGTGTATTTTAAAGATAGAGAGTCACTTGTTTTTTTGTCTTTCTTAATGCCGCCAGAACCCCAATAAAATGTTGTCTCACTTGTTTTTTCTTCTTCTGTGGTTTTGACATCTAAAGATAGACTTTCATTTATTTTAGTGGTTAGTCCTAATGAATATTCATCAGAGTTAATAATTGAATGCGCATAATTTCTTCCAGTTCCATTTTGAGCTGGGTCGGAGTTAAATTGAGTGATAGTTTGATATTCTGGGTATCTATAATCGCTGTCATTATTTGCTAGTGACAATTCAATTTTTGCATTATTAGTAGCATCAATTTTTAAATTGATAGTTTTGTTTGTTTTCTTGCCCCAGTCTTTATTGCCAGTACTATCTGCAATGGCATAGCCACCCTTTTCTTGAGTTTCAAAAGCGGCGTTAACATTCAGCTTGTCAGATTTTGAACTTGTTGAAATAGATTTGTTGGTTAAGCCATAATTGCCAGTTTCTAATTTTGCAAATGAATCATAAGTATCTTTCATGAAAATATGGATCACACCACTCATTGCACCATCGCCATATACAACAGAGCCGCTACCTTTGGTAATTTCAATTCTATCAATGTTGTCTAAAATAATATTTCCAACAGATTGGGGTGAAGAAGTATGATTATTTAACCTTGTCCCATCAACAGTGATTACAACATTTTTGTGTCCATTGGTTGTACCATAGCCACGCATATCAATTTTCTGTGAAAATCTATTTCCAGCACTAGGCGTAATTGTAATTGAAGTGTTATTACTTAAAAAATCATAAAGGTTGGTTGATCCAGACTCTTTAATGTCTTTTGATGAATATAACTCTGTAGAAAATGTAGCATTTGTATCCAGTCCATCAAAATAGTTTGCACTAATCTTTATAGGGTTCAAATAAATAGGAATAGGGCCTAATACTGCATTAGATGCTGTGGCGAAAGTTAGCGCTGATACTGCAGCAGCTACAGAGAGTTTTTTGATATTCATGATAATCATCCTTCGTGAAATTTTAAAAAAAGATTATGTATCGGACTGATTTCTGATTAGAAAAATACCGTTGCGAGGACAGCGTAGGATTCTCACCTGCTTCCATAATAATTTAGCTGGTAAATTATAATCAGTTTTTTAAGCTAGGTTTCAAGCAAAAATATAAATGATATTGAAGTAAAATAAATTGAAATTTTTTAGGAAAAACAATTGATGAGCGAAATATACAATTTTAGTGCTGGTCCAGCCATGCTACCAAAGCCAGTATTGCAACAAATACAAGCAGAGCTGCTAGAGTATGGTAATGCTAAAGCCTCGGTGATGGAGATTTCTCATCGCGGTGTTGATTTTACGGCTGTGGCTCAAAAAGCTGAGCAAGATCTGCGCGAGTTAATGAATATCCCTAACAATCACAAAGTGTTGTTTTTACAAGGCGGGGCATCGGCGCAATTTTCTATGGTGCCGATTAATCTGTTGCGTGGCAAAACGAGCGTAAATTACGCCAATACTGGACATTGGTCAGTTAAAGCAATTGCTGAAGCTAAGCGCTATGCAGAGGTTAATATTTGCACAGATAGTAGCGCTAATAAATTTACTGATATTGATGATTTTTCTAATTGGAATATTGATCAAGATGCTGCGTATTTGCACTACACGCCGAATGAGACGATTGCTGGTTTAGAGTTTGATTTTATTCCTGAGGCAGATATGCCGATTGTGGCTGATATGTCGTCAACCATTTTGTCGCGTGAAATTGACGTGTCAAAATTTGGGGTGATTTATGCCGGTGCACAAAAAAATATAGGAATTTCAGGATTAACGCTTGTTATTGTGCGTGAAGATTTAATTGGCAATGTTGTGCCAAAGCAGCCGATATTGTTTGATTACGCAACGCAAGCCAATAACGATTCAATGCATAATACCCCTGCAACCTTTCCATGGTACGTAGCAGGGCGTGTGTTTGAATGGTTGAAAGATCAAGGCGGCATTAGCGCCATGGCAAGCGTCAATGAACGTAAAGCAAATAAGCTTTATCAAGCAATTGATGGTTCCGATTTTTACTCAAATCCAGTTAGTTCAAAATATCGTTCATGGATGAATGTACCATTTATTCTTGCCGATGATAGTCTTGACAAAATGTTCTTGGAAAAGTCTTATAATGCTAACTTATTGGCATTAAAAGGGCATAAGTCTGTGGGCGGAATGCGTGCTAGTATTTATAATGCCATGCCTGAAAGTGGTGTGGATGCATTAATAGAATTTATGGCTGATTTTGAGAAGCAATATGGGTAAAAAAACACTGGCAGAATTACGAGTTGAAATTGACACACTTGACAAAGAAATTCAGGCGTTAATTGGTCAACGTGCTGATTTGGCGGGCGAAGTCGCCGAAGTTAAAAAAGCGGATGATGTTAATAGTGTTTTTTACCGACCAGAGCGTGAAGCGCAAGTGTTACGTTCAATTATTGAGCGCAATGAAAGTCAGTTAAAAGACAAAGACATGGCGCATATTTTCCGTGAAATTATGTCGGCCTGTCTTGCTCTAGAACAGCCGCTTAATATCGCTTATTTAGGTCCAGAAGGAACATTCACTCAAGAAGCAGTGCTCAAGCATTTTGGCCATGCAGTATCAACACTTGATTGCGCCAGTATTGATGAGATTTTTCATCAAGTGGAAAAGGGCAATGCCCATTATGGCGTAGTGCCGATTGAAAACTCATCAAATGGGGTGGTTGGCGGCACAGTGGATATGCTCTATTCGCAAGATCTTAAAGTGTGTGGCGAGGTAGAGATTTCAATTCAGCACCAATTAATGAGTGCCGATCAATCGACAGAAATTAAAGTTATTTATGCACATCAGCAAGCACTTGATCAGTGTCAACGTTGGTTAGCTAATCATTATCCTAATGCACAGTTAAAAGCAGTTGCTTCTAATGCACTAGCGGCGCGTATGGTTAAGGATGAAGTTGGTGCTGCTGCTATTGCTTCAGAGGCGGCGCTTAGTTTGTACAGTTTGGAGCGTATTGCAAAAAATATTGAAGATAAAACGGGTAATACGACTCGATTCTTAGTGTTAAGCAAAGAGTCAGTTGATCCATCAGGAGAGGATAAAACTTCTATCTTGGTGGTTACTAAGCATGAATCAGGGGCATTGTTTGACTTACTTGAGCCGTTTAAGGACCAGAGTATTAATATGATGCAATTGGCTCGTCATCCGATTCCAGGCGTAAAGTGGGAGTATTTATTCCTGATTGATATTGAGGGTCATCAAAATGATGAAAAAGTTAAAAGCGCTTTGGCTGAAGTTGAGAAGCGAGTATTGAAAGTCGATGTATTAGGCTCATACCCAGTAGCTGTATTATGAGTGTTTGTGATAGTATTAAATCCCTGAATCCATACCAGGGCGGTAAGCCAATTAGCGAATTGCAACGTGAACTCGGGTTGGATCATGTGGTCAAACTAGCCAGCAATGAAAATCCACTAGGCATTGGTCAAAAGACCTTGGAAGCCATGCAGCAAGCCATCACAGAGGTTGATCGTTATCCTGATGGCAACGGCTTTGAATTAAAGCAAGCCATTGGCAACCATTTAGATGTAGCCGTTGATTTAATTACCTTGGGTAACGGCTCGAATGATATTTTAGAGCTAATTGCTAGAACGTATGTTTGCAAGAGTGATGACGAAGTAATATTTTCAGAGTTTGCCTTTGTGGTTTATCCACTGGTTACTCAAGCGCTTGGCGCACAAGCAGTGGTCACAAAAGCTAAAGATTTTGGCCATGATTTAGAGGCAATGTTATTGGCCATCACTGATAACACCAAATTGATATTTATTGCCAATCCGAACAATCCAACGGGCACTTTATTGGACGATGAGGCAATTCACAGGTTTTTGTCTCGCGTGCCAAATTCAATTGCGGTAGTGCTTGATCAAGCTTATTTTGAATATTTAGATCAAGATGATTT